>JBAVKY010000396.1:0-13048 GCA_049688555.1 Propionicimonas sp. | reverse complement strand
GGATTGATCAACACCCTCAAGCAGGCAGATTCCTACCGGGTGCACGAAGTTGGTGAGAACCCGCGGACCTCTGAGGTCCGCGGGTTCTCCGCCCTCAACTCGGCAACCGAACCAGAGGCACTGTCCGCCGCCATCGCGTCGGCAGACGTGGTCACCACCGCGGTGGGAGCACACATCCTGAAGTTCGTGGCGCCCGCCATCGCCGCAGGGATCGCCGCCCGTCCGGCGGGGGGGCAGAAGCTTGCCGTGATGGCCTGCGAGAACGCCATCAACGCCACGGACATCCTCGCGGCCGAGGTCGCAGCCGCCTACCCCGGTGACGACCTGGCCGAGAAGGCCCTGTTCGCCAACACCGCGGTGGATCGGATCGTCCCGAACCAGGATCCTGAGGCAGGTCTCGACGTGACGGTGGAGACCTACTGTGAGTGGGTCATCGACAAGACGCCGTTCGCCGGCTCAGTGCCCGAGATCGACGGGGTGACCTGGGTCGACGATCTGGAGCCGTTCATCGAGCGCAAGCTGTTCACGGTCAACACCGGCCATGCCACCACGGCATGGTTCGGCTACGCGGCCGGCATCAGCAAGATCTCCGACGCGCTGGCTGACGAGTCGGTGCGCGCGCGGGTGGCTGCCGTGCTCGCCGAGACAGGTTCCTTGATCGTGGCCAAGCACGGTGTCGACCAGGCTACCCAGGATGCCTACATCGCGAAGATCCTGAAGCGGTTCGCCAACCCCTACCTGCCCGACACCGTCGAGCGGGTCGGACGGGCGCCCCTGCGCAAGCTGAGCCGCAATGAGCGCTTCATTTCGCCAGCCTCACAGCTGGCTGAAAGGGGCATGACTCGAACCGCTCTGGTGGAGGCCATTGGTGCCGGACTCCGGTTCAACCCGCCTGGCGACACCGAAGCAGCAGAGGTGCAGGCGCTGTTGGCGTCGGAGACGGCCATGGGGTTCACCGAGAAGGTGACCGGGCTCGGCCCGACGCACCCGCTGTTTGGGGACGTGGTGGCCGTCGTTGAACATCGGCAGGCCGAAGCCTGACCTGTTTGGTCCGAATCAACCGGCAACCGGCTCGCTGATAGCATGCGGGCCGGTTGTTGTTGTTGAAGGAGAGGGCCAAGGTGATCATCGCCGAAGGACGTCTCGTCGATGGCCGTGGGCTGACCCTGCTTCAACCTGGTCCCGATGATGCCGAACGGCTGCGCGACGTGATCGTCGCCGCCTTCGGAAACCGTCCGAACGTCGACCCGCCACCCCCCGCGCTGAGCGAAACCACCGCCTCGGTCGCGGCCGCGCTCGCCCGGGGCTTCGGGGTGTTGGCACTCGTCGAGGGGGCGGCCGCCGGGGCACTGATCGTCACCCATGAGGGACCCCATGCGTGGATCACCCGGGTCTCGGTGCGTCCCGAACACCAGCGGTTGGGGATCGCCGCCACGATGGTGGAGGTCGCCCTCGAGTTGTTGGCGGAGCGGGGAGCCTCGACCGCGGACCTGATCGCGCGCGAGGAGTTCCCGCAGGTGGTGGCTTGGTGGCGGCGTCACGGCTTCGTGCTCGTCGATCGTGAGGGGACCAGCCTGCACCTTGCCCGCGCCGTCCCCGTCCGGATCGAGGCGCCCACCGCCGCAGCCATGCATGCACTGGGAAAGGCCTTCGCCGCCGTCGTCCGCGCCGGTGACTTGTTGATCGCCACCGGTAACCTGGGCGCCGGAAAGACCACCCTCGCCCAGGGTCTTGGGGCGGGCATGAGGGTGCAGGGCGCGATCATCTCGCCGACGTTCGTGCTCGCCCGGATCCATCCGGCGCTGCAGGACGGCCCCGGATTGGTGCACGTGGACGCCTATCGCCTCAGTTCGTTCGCCGAGGTGGAGGATCTCGATCTTGAACTGTCCTTGGACGACTCGGTGACTCTGGTGGAATGGGGCGCCGGGATCGCCGAAGGGCTCAGCGAGGATCGGCTTGAGATCGACATTCGCCGTGGCCTGGATCCTGAGGACGAGTCCCGACTGGTTTTCCTGACCCCGATCGGCAGGCGGTGGGAGCTGGCTCGACCGGAGCTGGAAGTCCTCGCGCGGGCTGTGGAGGAGGACTCATGACAGGGCTGGTGCTCGGGATCGACACCTCGGCGGCGGTGTGTGCCGGGGTGGCGACTTCACGGTTGGTGCTTGCCAGCGGGTCGATTCCGGACACCCGCGCCCATGCCGAACAGCTGATGCCGCTGGTCCAGCTCGTGCTCGCCGACGCAGGAGTGAGCATGGCCGAACTCGAGGCGATCGCGGTCGGTGTCGGGCCAGGGCCGTTCACCGGGCTGCGGGTCGGGGTGGCGGCCGCCACTGTGCTGGCCGAAGTGCTGGGGATCGGTGTGCGAGGGGTGTGCAGTCTCGACGTGCTGGCGGTCCAGGCCGTCGACGCCGGGTTGTCAGGCGAGGCGGAGTTCCTGGTGGCCACGGACGCCCGCCGCAAGGAGTATTACTGGGCCCGCTATTCCGCCACCGGACGGCGGCTCGCCGGCCCGTTCGTGACGGCTCCGCAGGATCTGCCAGCCCTGCCGTGCGTAGGCGCGGTGACGGAGGTCCCGCTGGTTCTGGACGCTGGACGGCTGGCGGCGATCGCCGCTGACCTGCCGGACGCCGGCCTTGAGCCGCTCTACCTGCGGCGGCCGGACGCCGACGTGCCGACCACCCGTAAGTCGACCCTGCTGCCGCCGCGGCTGAGCACGAGGAGAGCCCGGTGATCATCACGCACGCACGGACGTCCGACTTGGACGGGGTGATGGCTCTGGAGAAGGCTGGGTTTCCCAAGGGGCAGCGTTGGAGCCGTGAGGCCTGGGCCGAGGAACTGGGCAACCAGGCACGATTGGTGCTGGCCCGCCACGACCTTCACGAAGCGGTGATCGGGGTGGCCACCTTCAGTGCCGCGGGCGATGTGGTCGACCTCTTGCGCGTCGTGGTTCACCCCGACGAGCGCGGTTGTGGCATCGGCATTTCCCTGATCCGCACCGGCATGGAATGGGCCAAGGCGATCGGGGCGCACCGAATGTTGCTGGAGGTGCGACCAGACAATAAGCGCGCGCTGAAGGTGTACTCCAAGCTCGGCTTCGAACAGATCAGCCGCCGGCGTGACTACTACGGCCCCGGTGTGGACGCGATGGTGATGGGGGTGAAGCTGTGAGCGGACCGTTGGTGTTGGGCATCGAATCGTCCTGCGACGAAACCGGGGTGGGAATCGTCCGCGGGCACGAGTTGCTCGCCAACGAGGTGGCCTCGTCGGTCGAGCAGCACGTCCGCTTCGGCGGAGTGGTACCCGAAGTGGCGAGTCGAGCGCACCTGCAGGCCATCGTCCCGGCGCTGCGCCGCGCCTGCGCCACCGCGGACATCGACCTGGCGGACGTGGACGCCATCGCGGTCACCGCCGGACCGGGACTGATGGGCGCCCTGGTGGTGGGGCTGTCGGCGGCGAAGGCGCTGGCCGTGGCCCTCAACAAGCCCGTATACGGCGTGAACCACCTGGTCGGACACGTCGCTGTCGACCTGCTCGATCACGGGCCACTGCCGCAGCCGTGCGCAGCCCTGCTGGTTTCTGGTGGGCACACCTCGTTGCTGGCGGTGCACTCCATCACCTCCGACATCCGCGAGCTCGGGGCGACCATCGACGATGCCGCCGGTGAGGCCTACGACAAGGTGGCCAGATTGCTGGGACTCACCTATCCCGGCGGCCCCGTGATCGACCGCGCCGCAGCGCAGGGAGACCCGCGGGCGATCCCGTTCCCGCGCGGCCTGACCACTTCGAAAGACCTTGCCAGGCACCGTTTCGACTACTCGTTCTCTGGGTTGAAGACGGCAGTGTCGCGGTGGGTGGAGACACGGCAGCGAGACGGTCTCGACGTGCCGATCTCCGACGTCGCGGCGAGCTTCCAGGAAGCCGTCTGCGACGTGCTGACGGCCAAGGCCGTGGACGCCTGCGAGCACCTGGGAGTGGACACGTTGCTGATCGGCGGCGGCGTCGCCGCCAACTCCCGGCTACGCGCGCTGTTGGAGGAGCGGACGGCAGCGCGCGGCATCACGCTACGGCGTCCTCGTCCGGCGCTGTGCACCGACAACGGGGCCATGATCGCAGTGTTGGGCGCAGAGGTGGTCACCGCAGGCCTGTCCCCCTCCAGCCTGGAGATCGGCGCCAACCCTGGGCTGCCGGTCTCGACAGTGTTGGTCTGATGCCGTACACCCCCATCATCGGGACGCTCGGCTACGTCGTGTCGGCGGATCGGCGCCGCGTCCTGCTGGTGCACCGCACCAGGGAAGGCGACCAGCACCAGGGCAAGTACAACGGGCTGGGGGGCAAGCTGGAGCCCGACGAGGACATCGTCGGCTGCCTCACCAGAGAACTGCGTGAAGAGGCCGGGATAGTGCCCACCAGCCTGCGGCTGCGGGGCACGGTGTCGTGGCCGGGGTTCGGGGCCGGCGGCGAGGACTGGTTCGGCTTCATCTTCGTGGTCGACGCCTACGAAGGCGATGTGCCGCCGTTCAACGATGATGGACCGCTGGTGTGGGCCGACCTCGATCGGCTCACTGAGCTGCCCATGTGGGAGGGCGACCGCTACTGGCTCGACCTGGTCTTCGGCGGGGGACCCGCTTTCCATGGCGTGATGCCCTACGTCGACGGACGTCCTGCCAGCTGGAGCTGCACTCTGCTCTGAGCGAGGCGCTGTGAGCTGGGGGCTGTGAGTGACCGCAGCCCCGCCGGTGCCTACCGGCTGAGCTGCACTCCCGGAACCACCGGACGCTGGCTGCGCGGGTTGGTGCAGCAGCCACCGAAGCAGAACTCGCTGGGGCCGGGGCTTCGCCCCTGATCGGTCAGGTACTGCGCGAGCCGGTCGGCCAGCGAATCCAGGAAAGCCGGGTGCGTGCCCACGGTGGGGACGCGATGCGTGCGCAACCCCAGGGCCTCGGCGGTCTGTCGTGCCTGGGTGTCGAGGTCCCAGATCACTTCGACGTGGTCGGTCAGGAACCCGATGGGCACGATCACGACGTCGCTCACTCCTGTGGCGGCTGCCTGCGTGATCGCGTCGTTGATGTCCGGCTCCAGCCAGGGCACGTGCGGCGCCCCGCTGCGAGACTGATAAACCAGCGTCCAGGCGGGGGTCTGGGCGAGGCCGGCACGTGCTGCCGCAGGGGCGATGGTGCTTTCCGCCACCCTGCGGTGCTGGGTGGTGTACAGGTCCCCGTCGGTCCGAGCGCCCTCGGGCCCCGCGTTCGAGGAGAGCGAGAGCGGGATCGAGTGGGTGGTGAACATCACCAGCAGCTTGTCCCCGCCGGTGGACAGCCCGGCGAGGGTCACGGCGAGCAGGTCGGTGGTGGCTTCGATCAGGCCGGGCAGCTCCGGGAACGGCGGCAGCTTGACCACGTCGATCCCGGCCTCGGCAAGCCCTTCGACCGCCATCCCGAGATCCTCCCGGTATTGCCGGCAGCCCGAATAGGACGAATACGCCGCCGTGGCCCAGGCGAGCAGCTTCGTCCGTCCCTGATCGGCCAGTTCGCGCAGCACGTCCGCCACGAACGGGGGCGAATTCCGGTTGGCCAGCACGAGCTCAGTATCGATGCCCCGTGCCGCCAGGCGCTCGGCCAATTCGTTGCGCATGGCCCGGTTCTGGGCGTTGATCGGGCTGACCCCCCCCAGCGTGAGGTAGTGCTGACCGACCTCGAGCAACCTTTCGCGGGGGATCCCGCGGCCAGCTGTCACCCGTTCCAGGAACGGGACGACCTCATCAACGTGCTCGGGTCCGCCGAAACCGAGCATCACCAGCGCGTCATAGGTCATCGGAACAGCTCCTGGGCCTGCGCTGCGTCGATGAGTCGCCCGGTGAAGAACGGCACCTCGAGTCGTACATGCCGACGGGCTCCTGAGGAGCGCAGGTGGCGCATCAGGTCGACGAGGTCGTGCAACTCGGGGGCTTCGAGCGCCAGCAGCCACTCGTAGTCACCCAGAGCGAAGGCAGCCACCGTGTTGCTGATCACCTGCGGATAGTCGCGTCCCATCACCCCGTGCTCGCGGAGCAGGTCGCGCCGCTCCGCCTCCGGAAGGAGGTACCACTCGTAGGAGCGCACGAACGGGTAGACCGTCAGCCAAGCCTCCGGCGCCGCGCCGGTCAGGTAGGCGGGGACATGGCCCTTGTTGAACTCAGCTGGACGGTGGATACCCACTCCCGACCACACGGGACGGGCGGCAGCTCCCAGGGCACGCCGCAGCCGCTTTGCCGCGGTCTGCAGCTGCTCGGGGCGCGGGCCGTGGAACCACACCATCAGGTCGGCGTCGGCCCGCATCGCCGCTAAGTCGTAGTAGCCGCGGAGGGTGATGTCCTCGCCGGCCAGGGCATCGGCGAAGCCCGTCAGCGTGACCGGCGATCCCTCACCGGGGGTGTCAACCCGGGCGTACACCGCCCAACAGGTGTAGTTGATAGAGGCGTTGATGTCCTTGACGACAGCGGCGTGGGAGGGCTGAGACATGCCCACGACCTTAGCGGTGCCGGGAGCTCAGTCCGATTGGTCTTCCGACTGCGGTGGAGCGCTGGTGACAGTGAGGCGGACAACCGACATGGTCGTCGGCGGCGGAGCGGTGGCGCCGGGGGTGGGCTGCTCCCCGGGCGTCCCCGGACGGACGGGGTCTCCCATCGCTGCGCGCAACGCCTTCGCGATCGCGTTGCCAGCCGCCGGATCGTACTTGCGGATCTCTGCCATGGCCCCATCGTAGGTCGCCCACCTGTCGGCCGGCTGTGCGCCGCCCCTGCCGAACCTTCCGGCCCCAGCCGGGATCAGCGCTCGGCCAGCGCCGCCGCGGCCTGCGTCCGGCCGTCGGCGATGCAGTCGGGTACCCCGACGCCGCGCAGCGCCGATCCGGCGACCCGCCAGCGGGGGTGCTCGGCCAAGGCCAGCGCCACGGCGGCCACCCGCGCCGGGTGCCCGACCGTGTAGGAGGGCATGACCCCTTGCCAGCGTGCGACCCGAGTCAGGATCGGGTCGCCGGTGATCCCCATCACCGCGCTGGTGTGCTCGACCACGGCCGCCAACAGGGCGGCGTCCGGTGCCTGCGCGATCGGGCCCAACCGGGCAGGGACGAAGGCGCGCAGCAGCACGGAACCTTCGGGGGCGCGTCCTGGCCACTTGGCGGACGAGACCGTGACGCCACTGATCGGCGCCGGTTCGGCCTCGAGCCACCCGTGATGAGTTGGGGGTTCGGCGAACGCCGCTGTCGGGTAGGCGAGGCTGACCACTGTCGAACTGGACAGCGGGATTCCGTCCAGGGCCCTGGCGGCTTCGGGAACGGGGGCGCGTAACAGGTGCGCCGACGAGGCCACGCCGCCGGCCAAGATGACCGCGTCGGCCTCGACCTCGGCCAGGGAGTCGATCCGGGTCGAGGACGCCAAGTTGACACCCGCCTCGGCCAGGGCCGCCACCAGGGCGTTCACCAGGCTGGCCAGCCCGCCACTGAAGCTCCGAAACGGGGAGGTGGAGGTCGGGCCGGGGCCGGTCGCCTTCGCGCGGGCTGCACGGCCCTGGGAAAGGCTCGCCAGCATCAGGCTCCGGTGCTGCGCCTCGTTCTCGCGCAGGCTGGGTAACACGGCGTCCAGGCTGAGTTCGTTCACGCTGGCGCCGTAGATGCCGCCGATCATCGGGTCTGCGAACTTGGCGACGATGCCGGCCCCGAGCCGGCGTCGCAGGAACGTCCCGATCGCGATGTCGTCGGGACCAAGCTGCCGCGGAAGCACGAGGTCGAAGCCGGCTCGCAGCTTGTCCGGCCACGACAGGATGCGGGTTCCCACGAACGGGCCAAGCTTGGTGGGGAGCACCATTCCCATCCCCTGCGGCAGCGGACGCAGCTTGCCGCCGGCGCGCAGGTAGACGGTGCGTTCCCCGTTCACGGCTTGGACCTGCCCCGCCAGCCCCAGTTCCGCGGCCAGTTGCAGCGCGGCGGGACGGTAGGCGACGAACGAGTCCGGCCCGTGTTCGATCGTGAATCCATCGGTGACTTCGGTGGACACCTTGCCGCCGAACCGGTCCGAAGCCTCGACGATGGTCACCTCATGGCCGAGCTGAACCGCCTCCCAGGCGGCGGCCAGACCAGTGATCCCGCCCCCGACGACCAGGCACCTCACGAACCGACGGGCAGCGACACGCTGTGGACGGCCTGCTCCGCGCCCTTCGGCACGTACGGGCACAACGGGTCGGATTCCAGGACGTCGCCCGTCCAGGCGTAGGCACGGGCCCGCGACCCGCCGCACCAACGGTTGTACTCGCAATACCCGCAGCGACCCTTGAAGCCTTCCGGCTCGCGCAACGCCACCATGGTCGGATGGTGGCGGTAGAGCTCCACCAAGGACTGTTCCTTGACGTTCCCCAGCGCAAGCGGCAGGAACCCGGACGGGGTGACGTCGCCGGTATTGGAGACGAAGACGATGCCGTTGCCGTCTCGGATCCCGAAGCCGCGCGACATCGGGGAGTCCTCGATCCGTTCGGTGGTCCAGCCGCGCTGTTGCAGCGACCTGGCGGCGATCCGCCGGTAGTGGGTGGCCTCGGTCGTCCGCACCAGGAAGGGGGCCGTCCGGGTCAGGCTGTTCAGCCAGACCATCAGCTTCTCGGCGTCGCCGGGGGTCATCTCTTCGAGTTGGGTGCCACGGCCCACGCTGATCAGGAAGAAGAGACTCCAGCGCAGCAGCTTCTTGGTGGACAGAAGCTCGTAGATCGCGGGCAGGTCGGCAGCGGTGGTGGAGGTGACCAACGTGTTGATCTGGACGGGAATCTCGAGTTCCTCGGCCCAGCTGAGCGCCTCCATGGTGGCGTCGAAAGTACCTTCAACGCCACGAACGCCGTCGTGCGCGTCGGGGCACGAGCCGTCCAGGCTCAGCGAGATGGCCTGAACCCCGTCCGCCTTGACCTCGGCCAGCTTGTCCTTGGTGAGCAGCGGCGTGACGGCGGGTGCCAGGGAAACCCCGATGCCGCGCGCGGCGGCGTGTGCCATCAGCAGCTTCAAGTCGGCACGCCGCAGCGGATCGCCGCCGGTGAACACCATGTGGGGGAGGGGATCGCCGAACCGGGCCACCTCGTCCAACAGCGCGAATGCCTGCGTCGTGCTGAGTTCGCCCGGCGCCGGGTCGGGCATGGCCGTGGCGCGGCAATGGCGGCAGGCCAGGCCGCAGGCGTTGGTGAGTTCCCAGTACACGATCATCGGGGCGCGCGGGAACGCCCAGTTGACCGGACGGACGGCTCCGATGCCGTGGGCGTGGCCATGACCGGACGGCTTAGGCATCGGGTGACTCCTTGTCGGGAACGGAATGGACGAGCGCAACCAGTCTGGTCAGGACGTCTGGATCGGTCGACGGCGGAACCCCATGGCCGAGGTTGACCACATGCCCGGGGGCCGCCTGACCGTCGGCGAGGACGTGCCTGGTGTGGGCCGCCAGGGTCTCCCAGTCGGCGGCCAGCAGAGCGGGATCGATGTTGCCTTGGAGCGGGGTCGTGCCACCCAAGAGCTGGTTGGCGTCGGCCAGGGAGGTCTGAGCGTCCACCCCCATCACGTCCGCGCCGGCTTCGCGCATGGCCAAGAGGTGTTGCCGACTCCGGGTGCCGAAGTGCACCCGCGGCACACCGGTGTCGGCGACCGCGGCCAGCACAGCGGCCGAATGCGGCATCGCGAACTCCCGGTATAAGGCAGGGGTCAGGGCGCCGATCCAGGAGTCGAACACCTGGACTGCCGAGGCGCCCGCCAACACCTGGGCTCGTAGAAAGCTGCTCGTCGTGCGGGCCACCCAGCCCAGCAGTTCGTGCCACAGCCTGGGATCTTCGGCCATCATCGCAAGGGTGTGGCGGTAGTCCCGGCTCGGACGCCCCTCCACCAAGTAGGAAGCGATGGTGAACGGCGCACCGCAGAATCCGATCAGCGGGGTCGTCCGCAGTTCGGCGACGGTGAGCCGGACGGCTTCGGTGATGGGAGCCAACGCCTGGGGGTCAAGTTCGGCCAGCGCCACCACGTCGGCGGCGCTGCGCACCGGAGCGTCCATCACGGGTCCCACACCGGGGACGATGTCGACCCCGACTCCAGCGAGCTTCAGCGGAACCACGATGTCGGAGAAGAAGATGCCGGCGTCGACGCCGTGGCGGCGTACCGGCTGGCAGGTGATCTCAGCCGCGAGGTCGGGGGTGAGGCACGCTTGGAGCATCGCGGTGCCCTCACGGACGGCCCGGTATTCCGGCAACGAGCGGCCGGCTTGGCGCATCATCCAGATCGGCCGGCGGGCGGACCTCATCCCGCGATACGCACGGATCACCGGCGAATCGACGGTCAGTCCAGTGGCCAGCGGATGGTCGGCCGGCAAGGTGGCTGGGGAGGGTGCGGGGGCGGCGTTGAGGCGGCTCGTGACGACCAACCTCTCGGTGGGGGCGAGCAGGCCAGCGGCCACCGCTCGGCCCAGGCGCTCGGCCGCCTCGATGGTGGCCACGGGGGCGGATCGAGCCACCGCCGCGTGGTCGACGCCACGGTGCCCGGTCAGGTCGGCGATCAGCAGCAGGGTTTCGTCGTCGAGCCACGCGGCGTAGGCGCCGATCGCCGTGGCGCAGGTCGCTTCGATGCCTCGGAGCACCGCCCGTTCTGCGGTCACCGCCAACCGGGTGGGACCGTCGTCCAGGGCGCTCAGGATGGCCGCCAGGCGTCCCTGGGTTCGGCATTCGACGGCCAGCGCCCCCTGGGCGGGGGCAGGGACGAGCAGGCCTGGATCAAGCACCTCCGAGGCCTCGGTGAGGCGTCCGACCCGCTCCAGGCCAGCGGCGGCCAACGCCACGGCGTCCACCTCACCGGTGTGGGCCTTGCGTAACCGGGTGTCGATGTTGCCGCGGATGGGCACGATCTGCAGGTCCGGCCGGGCTCGGTGCAAGGCCGCGGCGCGCCGGGGTGACGAGGTCCCCACCGTGGCGCCCTCGGGGAGGTCCGCCAGCCCGCCGTGCCGGGAGACCATGACGTCGAACGGGATGGCGCGCGCAGGAATCGCCGCCACCACGAGGCCGTCGGCAGGCTCCGAAGGCAGGTCTTTGAAGGAATGGACGACGACGTCGACCTGGTCGTCGAGCAGGGCATCCCGCAGCGCGGACACGAACGCACCGGGACGGCTGGGGGCGTGCAGCGGGACGGTGACGTCGTCGCCTTCGGTGCGGATGACCACCAACTCGACCGCTTCGCCGGTGGCTGCGGTCACGGCGTCGGCGATCATGCCGGCCTGGGTTCGCGCCAACAGGCTGCCCCGCGTGCCGAGTCGAATCACGGAGCGTCGACCACGATCCCGAACAGCGTGTGCAGCGCCCGGTGGTAATCGGTGAGGTCGCCAGCGCGAGCCAGTTCCGCCGCCCGGACCGACGGGGCGTGCAGCAGGGAGTTGGACACCCTGCGCAGCGAGCGGGCGACCGCCTCAGCCGTCTCGGGCGAGTATTGGCTGGCAGCGCTCTCGATCTCCTGCTCGATGATGCGTGACACGTAGGCTCGCATGGCTGTCACGGCCGGGGTCGCCGTCCTTCCTTCTTCGAGGTGGAAGTAGGTCGCGACGGCCCGGTTGATGAGGTCCCTGGCGTCCAGGACGGCCGACGCGTGCTCCTGCGGCACCCTGGTGCCGATCCGGTCGAGGGTGATCAGGTCAACCTGGGCGAGTTGGTCAAGGTCGGCGGCGACATCGGTGCCGCCGCTGAGATCGACCACCGGCAGGATCGCGGCGGAGGAGTCACGGTTCTCCGCGATCACGCCACCGGTCAGCACCTCGCCGCCGTTGCCACTGCAGGTGACCACGAGATCGGCGGTGCTGAGCTCCGCCGCAAGCCCGGCCGAATCCAGCGGGCGGACGGCGTGGCTGGTGGCGAACCGTTCCGCCTGGCCAGAGCCGGAATAGACGCTGACCCGAGCGCAGCCTCGCCGCGCCAGGTCGGCCACCACGACGCGGGCGTAGGTGCCGGTGCCGATCACCAGCGCTGTCGCGTCCGCCCAGGGGCGGAGCCTGGGCTCGGCCAGGTCAAGGCCGACCGAAGCGATGGAGCGCCCGGCGGCGCCGAGTTCGGTGCGGGCGATCACGGCCTTCGAGGTGGTGAGGGCATTCTGGAATAGTCGCCGCAGCGGCGGGCTGATGTGGGCGTCCGAATCCGACAACGCGTCGCGGACTTGGCCCACGATTTCGACCTCACCCACGACCATCGAGTCGAGCCCGCAGGCGACTTCGAACAGATGCTCCACGACACCCTGGCCGGCGAAGATGACGAAGGCTTCGAGGACAGCCGAGTCGAGTTCGGGGGCACTGGCGGTGATGGCGGACATGGATTGTTCGACGGCGGAATGGAACCCGTCGACATCGAGGTAGAGCTCGAACCGATTGCAGGTGGCCAGGGCCACGACCCCGCGCACGCCCGTGTTCGCCTTCAGTCGGTCGACGATGGCCGCGGTCCGACGGCTCAGCAGGGCTACGGAATCAGCGGCCACCTGATGATGACTGACTCCCGCGGCGAACAGTGACACCGGGGCATCGTACCAAACCGTGACTCGTCGATCTCAGGCGGCCGACGGCTTGGTCGGCGGCGTGGCCGGCGGTCGCGTCGCGTCGCTCGGCTTGGGGGCCGGACGCCACAGACCGAGCCCTACTCCGAGCAGGAGCCCGCCGCCGGCCGCGAGGGACGCCATGATGAGCACATCGTTCAGCGGACTGTAGAACGCTGTGCTGCGGTTTGCGTTGGCCACAGCATGGAGTTGGTTGATGTCGATGGCGTTCTTGGCCAGCATCACACCGCCAACCACCAGGACCAGAAAGCCGATGACGGCCAGCACGCGCGAGACGATCCTCATGCCGCCTCATGCTAGCCCTCCCCCCGTGTTCGCGAGCGTTGTCGGTGCCGCGGTGCCGCGGTGCCGCGGTGCAGCCCTTGGCGTCAGCCTCCTGCCTGGCGGCTGGCTACAGTGCCGCCATGGACGAAGCCTTGGCCCGCTGGCTGGTCGGCCCCGAGGGGGCGGACGCGCTGCGCGCTGCGAACGCCCAGGC
>JBAVKY010000395.1:0-2645 GCA_049688555.1 Propionicimonas sp. | reverse complement strand
GGCTGGTGATGGTCTTGTCGCGCATCAGCGGGAACAGCAACAGGCAGCCGATGGAGTTGTGCTCGACGGCGCCGGCCTCAAGCATCATCCGGACGCCATCGCCGGTGTTCCCGGGGTTCCCGACGTTGATCATCTTTTGCCCGATGCCGTACTTGGTGTACTTGTCGAGCATCTCGGGGTTGGCGGCGAAGCCGCCGGTGCCGACCACGACGGCCTTGGCGCCCAGCCGGACCTGTTCCCCGTCGGCGTCCCGGGCCTCCACGCCGATGACCTTGCCGGCGTCGTCCTGCAGGATCTTCGTGGCCGCCGTGGAAAGGAAGAGGTCCACGCCGCGTCGGCGGGCGTCGGCCTCAAGGAGCTCGATGACGCGAGCCACCTCGCCCTCGGGCATGTGCCAGGTCACCAACTCCCCCGGCTGATCCAAGGCGGTGACCGTGACGTCCTCATAGACCGCCCCGACTTCGTCGCGCATCTTGACGATGGTCGTGGCCGCGTTCTCGACGAAGCGGCTGACGAGGGCCGGGTTGGCCCGCCAGTGCGAGTAGTCGAGGTAGGTGTTGAATGCCTGGTCCTTCGTCACGGTGATACCGCGTTTGGCCTGCTCGTCGGACTCGAACGCCGCGTGCCCTTCCGCGAAAGCGGAACTGCCGCCGGTGCGGGCTTCCTTTTCGATCAGCGCGCAGGTGAGGCCGTCCTTGGCCGCCTGGACGGCACACGAGAGGCCCGAGCCGCCGCCGCCGATGACGACGACGTCGTAGCTGGCGTCGAACTGTTCACTCATGGTGATCCTCCTGTTAGGTGGTTGAGTCAGTTGGTGAGTGCTTCGATGAGCGCGGGGACGACCTCGTACAGGTCACCCACGACGCCGTAGTCGGCGGTGCGGAAGATCCGGGCCTCGGGGTCGATGTTGATGGCAGCCACCACCTTGGCGTCTCGGACACCCTCCAGGTGCTGCGGGGCGCCGGCGATGCCGACGGCCAGATACAGCCGTGGGGCGATGTGTTGGCCTGAGCGGCCGACGTAGCGTTCCTTCGCGAGCCAGCCGAGGTCGTCGGCGACCGGCATCGAGCAGGCGACCTCGGCGCCCAGCGCATCGGCCAGCTGTTGAATGAGCGCCACGTCGGCTCTGGCCCTGACCCCGCGGCCGAACGAAACCACGCGCTGCGCGTCGGTGAGGCCGCTGGCGGAACCGGTGGGTTCGCTGCGCACCCCTACCAGGTCCGCGGCTTCGAGGTCGACTGGCGTGATTGGTGCGACCGCCCCGGCTTCGGTCGCCGCGTCCTCGCCGGTGAAGATGGTCGCCAGCGGTCCGTCCACGGCGATCGTTTCGATCACGTCGCCACTGATCGCGGAGCGGTGGACGATGATCTGGTCGCCGCGTGCGGCGAGTTCGACCATGCCCGGAACCAGAGCCGCGCCGAGTCGGGCGGCGGCCGCCCCCAGCAGCACCCGTGCGGCCGGGTCGGCGCTGCTGATCACGACGCTCGGCGCCGCCCGCGCCACCTGCTCGGCCAGCCCCCCGGCGTAGGCCTCGACGGGTACCCCGAAGGCCGGTTCGACCAGGCGAACCTCGTCTGGCCCGCTGGCCGCGACCGTAGCCGCCAGCTCTGGGGGACCGGCGACAACGGCGGTCACGCGACCTCCCAACCGACGGGCGGCTGCGAGCATGCCGCCCCACTGCTTCGCCTCCGTCACGAAGATCCAGCTGTCATTCACCGTCGACCTCTTTCCACAGGCTGGTTCTGGCGGGAGTTCACAGGACCCCCTCGGCACGCAGCGCAGCCACCAGTTGCGCAGCCGTCTCGGCCGGCGGCCCCACGAAGACTCGGGTAGGGACCACAGCGGGCTTCCGGGTGCCCTCGCTGCTGACGTCTGTCGCCTGGACGCCCAGGTCGGCCACGGTGAGCGTGGTCACGGGACGCTTGCGGGCCGCCAGCAGCTCCTTCATGCCCGGAGCACGGTCGACATCGGCGTCCGCGGCGATACCGAGCACCACCGGCGACCTCACCGCGACCGTCTGCTCCTCGGTGCCGACGCGGCGGACGGCCACCACGCGCCCACCCTCGACGTTCGCCGACACCAACCCGACCAGGGCCGGCCAGCCGAGCGCGCCGGCCAATGCCACGCCCACGCCCGGGTCCTGCTTGGAGTCGCCGATGACCACGACGTCCACCCCACCGATCGGGCCGACCGCCGCAGCGATGATCGCCGCCGTCCTCGCATTGTCCGCCAGGCTCGGCACGTCGGTCACCGAGAACGTCGAGCCGACCCCGCGAGCGAGCACCCAGCTGGCATCCCCGTCACCGATCGTCAGGCCCACCACCTCGCCACCGGAAGCCGCGGCTAGCTGCTTGGCCACGGTGAGGGCTGCCGGATCGTCCTCGCCGGCGGTCATCTTGGCGTTGCGCCAGTCGACCGTCCCGTCCGCGCGGACGGCGGCAGCCGCGGCATCCCGGGCCCACTTGTAGACGACGACAACCTTCATCAGGGGAACTCCCTTCTGCCAAGCGGGGCGCGACCGACGGTCGGCTCGACGCTCAGCTACGCCGCAGGCCAGGGTCAGCTTCGACTCCCGTCCCGACCTCAACACTCGCGGGGTTCTCGGTCAGCGGGTAGCACCCTTCGGCTGCACCTCGGTAGCCGAG
>JBAVKY010000394.1:0-7704 GCA_049688555.1 Propionicimonas sp. | reverse complement strand
CGGGGCTGCTGGCAGGCCATGTCGAACTGCTGGACGGCGATGCCCGGCGCGCTGTGCGGCCCGATGACATCGCGATCCTGGTCAGCACGAACTGGCGTGGTCGTGATCTGGCCGCCGCGCTCACGACAGCCGGTGTGGCAGTGGCCTTCTCAGGCTCGGACTCGATCTTCAGCTCGCCGGCAGCGAAGGACTGGCAGACCCTGCTGCAGTGTCTGGAGCAGCCCCATCGGGGCACCATCAGGGCGGCGATGCTCACCGACTTCCTGGGCGGTGACCTAACCAGTCTCGCCCTCGCCGACGACAACCGCCTGGCGGAGGTAGCGGCCTCCGCCCATCGCTGGTCGCGGGTGTTGTCAGGGCAAGGGGTGGCAGCGCTGTTCGCCGACCTCCAGTCGGAGCGCGATGCCCAGGGGACGGACTTCGCGGCGCGCCTACTGCGCCGCCCGCGCGGGGAGCGTGACCTGACCGATTACCGGCACCTCGCCGAATTGCTCCACGCCCAGCACCTCGCCGGGGTCCGAGGCCAAGCCCTGGTCGCCTGGCTGAGCGAAGCGATCGAGCTTGGGGAGAGCACCGGCGAGCGAACCCGGCGCCTTGAGACCGATCGAGACGCCGTCCAGCTCATGACCGTGCACAAGGCAAAAGGACTGCAGTTCCCGATCGTGCTGGTGCCCCAAGCCGCCGACCTGCATCGTGGTGACGACGACGGGCAGCCACTGGTCTTGCACAGCGACGGTCAGCGAGTGCTCGACCTCGGGGGGAAGTCCGCCCCGGGCCGGCGCGAGCGGCTGGCCCGCCATGAGCAGGAAGCCGCCGAAGACCGGCTCCGGGCCCTCTACGTGGCAGCCACGAGAGCGCAATCACAGCTAACCCTTTGGTGGGCGCGCACCGGCCGCAATGCCGAGGCTTCACCGCTGCATCGACTGTTGTTCCGCGACCGTGATCGTGGCGGAGCCCCAGACGATCGCTACCCGGTCGATGTCCCGCCCGGCGACGGACACCCCCGAGAGCTGTCGTGGCTGGAGAAGTCTGGGATCTCGGTCGAGGATGCCCCTGCAGCGGCACCTTCCCGTCTGCCGACGGCGGTCAAGCCCGCCACCGAGCTACGGCTGCTCCCCTGGCGAGGAACCATAGACCGTGACTGGCGTCGCACCTCGTACTCGGGGCTGACAGAGGCAGTCCACGCCCGTCCCCCGGTCGCCCTGACCGCCGGCTCGGTGGTGGACGACGAACCGGCCAGCGCGCTCCCGCCGACCGAGGCGGCACTGGGGGCGCCTTCCCCGATGGCCGACCTTCCCGGCGGCACCAGTTTTGGCAGCCTGGTTCATCACGTGTTGGAACAGTTGGACTGGCACTCCCCCACTGCGGCAGACGAATCCGCCCTCGCTGAGCGCCTGCTCAGCGCCGCGACCGACGCGCTGCAGCGTTTCAGCGTGGCCACAGTGACCCCGAAGGCGCTCAGCCAAGCCCTGCTGCCGAGCCTGCTCACTCCACTGGGGCAGCTCACCAACGGACGAGCCCTCGCCGACATTCCGGTCGCCGACCGGTTGAGCGAGCTCGACTTCGAGTTCCCACTCGGCACGGCCGACTCGACCACGAGGTTGGCCGACGTCGCGGCGCTGCTGCGTGACTGGCTCAAGCCCGACGACCAGCTTGCCGCCTATCCCGACGCGCTTGCCCAGCCAGGGCTCGCCGACCAGGTGCTCCGCGGTTTCCTCACCGGCAGTATCGACTCGGTGCTGCGGATCCCGTCCCAGACCGGGCCACGCTTCGTGGTCGTCGACTACAAGACCAACCGGCTCGGCCCGGGTGACAACCTCACGCTGGGTCACTACACCGGAGCTGCCATGGCGGCTGAGATGATCCGGACCCACTACCCGCTGCAGGCCCTCTTGTACTGCGTGGCGCTGCACCGTTTCCTCCGTCGGCGATTGCCGGGCTACGACCCCAGCGTGCATCTCGGTGGGGTGGGCTACCTGTTCGTCCGCGGCCTGGCAGGCCGTCCCGCTGCCGGCAGCGTCCCCTCCATCGAACCTTCCACCGGCGTCTTCAGCTGGTTCCCGCCCTCCGGGCTGGTCAGTGACGCCTCAGATCTGCTGGCCGATCGGAGCTTGCGATGAACCAGCCAGATCTCGCGGTCAGCCTGCCGTCGGGCCTGTTGCGAGACATGCACGCCACCGGTCTGCTCTCGTGGGGTGACGTCCATGTGGCACAGAAGGTGTCCTACCTGTTCGATGAAGCCGACCAGAGCGTCCAGTTGGCGCTGGCCCTGGCCGTCCGGGCGCTGCAAGCAGGGTCAATCTGCCTCGATCTCGCTTCGGTGAGCGAGGCCAGGTTCGAGACCGACGAAAACCAGTCCACGGTCCCGAGTCAGTTGTGGCCCGAACCTGTCGCCTGGCGACAGGCCATTCAGTCCAGCCCCATGGTGAGCCTCGGTGCGGCAGCACCCCCACGTCGCCCGCTTCGACTGGTTGGCGACCTGCTGTACCTCGAGCGCTATTGGCAGGAGGAAACGATTGTCGCCGGCGAACTGGTCGCCCGCAGGTCCCGCACGACCCAGGCCGTATCGCCCGAGGTGCTGTCGGCGGCCCGTCGGGAGCTGTTCGGGCCGGGCAGCGACCCCGACCAGGAACTTGCGGCTGTGGTCTGCGCGGCGTCCTCCGTCACCGTGATCGCGGGGGGCCCGGGCACGGGCAAGACCACCACCTTGGCCAAGGTGCTGGGGATGCTGGTGCGGACCGCCCCGGCCTTTCCAACGATTGCGCTCGCCGCGCCGACGGGCAAGGCAGCAGTCCGGATGGAAGAAGCCCTTGCTGATGCGCTAGCCGGCCTTCCAGCCGACTTGGCGCACCCACTCACCGGACTGCGGGCCGCGACGATCCATCGGTTGTTGGGACCGCAGCCAGGAACCATGACCCGGTTCCGGCACGACGAGGCGAATCCGCTGCCTCACGACGTGGTCGTGATCGATGAGGCATCGATGGTCTCGGTGGCCCTGATGGCGCGCCTGCTGTGCGCCCTGCGACCGCAAGCCAGGCTCATCTTGATGGGCGACCCCGACCAGTTGGCGCCGGTCGAGGCGGGGGCCGTCCTAGCCGACATCGTGCAGGCCACTGCCCCAGTCACGGCGACTCTGGCCACCACCCTCACCTACGCGGGGTTGCCGGCTTCCGGCCCGGTGGTGCGGCTGCGCCACAACTACCGGTCGACACCTATCATCGGCCAGCTGGCGGCAGCCGTGCTGGCTGGGGACGAGGAGGCCGCTGTCTCCATTGCGACGTCAGGGGCCGAGGGGGTCAGCTTCGCAGCGCAGGCGGCCGACACGCCGCTCGCCGAACGCGTGGTCGCCGCGGGCAGCGCCATGATCGCGGCGGCCGAGCACGGCCGGGTGCACGAGGCACTGAAGGCGCTCGACAAGCACCGGTTGTTGTGCGCGCATCGCCGCGGTCCGTTCGGTGTTACGCAGTGGTCGCTACAGGTGGAGGAATGGCTGGTCGCCGCCGTGGACGGGTTCGATCCGACCCGCATCTGGTACCCAGGACGTCCGGTGCTGGTGACCCAGAACGCCGCCGACCTTGGTCTCTTCAACGGCGACATCGGTGTGGTGGTCCGGCATGGTGAGGAGTTGCGGGCCCATTTCTCCCGGGGCAAGCAGATCCACACGGTCTCCCCGTTCCTGCTCGATCAGGTGCAGACCATCCACGCCATGACCGTCCACAAGGCGCAGGGCAGCCAGTTCGATCAGGTCGCCGTAGTCCTGCCGCCACCAGAGTCCCCACTGCTGACCCAGGAATTGCTCTACACCGCGATCACCCGGGCCCAGCGGGCAGTGACGCTGATCGGCTCGGAGGAATCACTGCGGCAGGCTGTGCGGCACCGCGCTCGACGCGCCAGTGGGCTTCGGGAGCGGTTGACGTCACTCGAGAACGGTTGAACCAACGTCGAGGTTGTCGGCCTGCCACGCCTGGATCATGCGCCGGGCGATGGACGTCTTCGGCGGCAGCGACACGTCGGCGCAGGCCACCGCGTCCCGCAACTCCTCGCGGGTGAACCAGCGAGCTTCCTCGATTTCGCTCGGATCGAGCCAGACGGCGGATTCCACGGCCCTCGCGGCGAAAGCGACCATGAAGGAGTGCGGAAACGGCCAGGGCTGGGAACCGAGATAGCTCAGGCTGTGCAGAGCCAAGCCCACTTCCTCCGCGACCTCCCGGTGGACCGCCTGTTCCAGGGACTCCCCCACCTCGACAAACCCGGCGAACACCGACATCCGACCGGGCGCCCAGAAGCGCTGTCGACCCAGCAGCAGTCGATCCTCGGCGTCCAGCACAGCCACGATGACCGCCGGATCGACCCGCGGGTAGAGCTCGCGGTCACAGCCAGTGCAGGTCTTTGACTGGCCTGCCATTCGGGTGAGAGTCGGCGATCCGCAGCGTGGACAGAACCCGCAGTCCACGTGCCAACCCACTAGGCCCGCAGCTGCGAACGCCACCTGCAGCTCCGTGGTGTCCAGCTGATCCATGACCGTGCGAAGCGAAACCCCTGAGTCGGACAGGTCAGCCACGGTGCAGAAGTACGCCCGATCAGCCACGAGACCGAGCAGCAGATGCTCCTCAGGGACGTACTCCCCGGCGGGACGGACGAAGCCGAGCCCATCGGCCACCCACGGCACCAGTCCGGTGGGGTCTACCCCAAGGACCAGGGCCCCCGGATCCTCCCATTGGGCTTTGACCCAGGCTTCGTCGCCGCGACGCTCCTCGGACTTGTCCAGTCGGCTGGCAGCCATCCAGGTCATCACCTGGTCAGGCTATGCCTCGAGGGAGAGCCTGGTCACGATGCTCTCCAACTGTCCGCGATCCGGGAGGGACCCGGGTCGCCGCACGTCTCCTCCGGGCACGTCGTAGAAGACCGCGTCGACCGCTGCCAGGGGCAAGCCGCTGAGCTCCGACCAGGCCAGTCGGTAGTACGCAAGCTGCAGCGGGTCCGCTGCCCCGGCGTGGCCGGTCTTCCAGTCGACCACCAGAAAGCGATGGCCATCAGTTCCTTCGAAGACGGCGTCTATTCGCCCGCGAACCAGCCGTCCCGCCAGCACCAGGGTGAACGGCACTTCGACGGCCAACGGCGTGCGGTCGGCGAACGGCCCGGTGATGAAGGCGTCACGGAGCGCCTGGTCCACGGCGTCGGCGGCGTCCGGCAGGTCGTCCACGAGCGGTGCCTGCAAGGCGAAACGTTGCTCCAGCCATCGATGGAAGGCGGTCCCGGCACGTTGCTCCGCGCTGACCAGCCGTGGCATCGGGCGGGCGAGTTCAGCGGTGAATCCGTCCAGGTCGCGCGCCATGCGGGACAACGCGGTGACCGAGAAGTATTCCGGTGCGACCTGCCGCGGGCGCCGGCTGGTCGCTTCGGCCTCGGCCAGCAACGCCGTCGCCGATGCCTGCCACTGGCGGAGCCGTGACACGGCGTCCAGCTCCCTCACGTCAGGGAGCTCGAAGCCTGGCAGGCCGCCATCGAGACCCTCCCGCGCTTCCCCGACCAGAGCGACGGCAGCCAGTCGCTGTTCCCGTTCAACGGTCCCGCCCAACGCTGGCCAGCCAAAGGCGTCCACGCCCAGCCCGAGCGGATTCTGCTCGGACGCCACTACCTGATCGTGGCAGGTGTCCGCGTGGTCGAGCAGAGCGATCAAGTAGTCCGAACGTCCCCGTGGACGGCTGAGCTGCGCCGCCCAGGCGTGACTGGTTCCATACAGGTGATGGCGAGCCCTGGTCACCGCCACGTAAGCGAGCCGGTCCTCGCTGAGACGCTGATCGAGGCTCAACGCGTCGGCGAAACGCGTGAACTCCAGGTTCGTGACGGCCGCCAGTTGCGGGATCGAATCCGCGTCCCCCCGCAGCGGGTTCGGCACGACTGCCGCATTCCGTAGCCAATTTCCGCTGACGCGATCAGTCGGGAACACGTCGGCGGCCAGCGCTGGCAGGAAGACGACGTCCCATTCCAGCCCCTTGGCCTTGTGCACGGTCAGCAGCTTCACCGAGTCCGCCGCCGTCACGACTGCCTGCTCCAGCCCGAGGCCGTAGTTCCGTTCGGCGTCCAGGTAGGCCAACAAACCGTTCAGGGACGCCTCCCCGTCGATGTCGGTGTAGGCGGCCACTGCTTCGACGAAGGCAGCCAGCTGGCCAGGGTCGCCACCTTCAGCGGCCAGTTCGACCTCGAGCCCGAGGGTGTCGATGATCCGTAGGCACAACTCCACGACCGATTCGGACGTCCAGCGCCTCAGCTCAGCGAACTCGGTGCAGAACAGCAGGAACCTCTCCCGGCCGGCGCTGCTGAACAGCAGGTCGCCCGGCGACTGACACGCCTCCAGCAGGCTGATCTCCCGCGCGGGATCGAACCCGGCGAGCAGCTCGGCCAGAGCCTCGTCGATGGACGCCTCGGGGTTCCGCTGCGGGCGCCCGACAAGGTCCGCCGCGCGACGCCCCAACAGTGCAAGGTCGGGAATTCCGATCGCCCACCTGGGTGAGGTGAGCAGGCGGACCAACGCCGGGTTGTCGGAAGGGTCGGCGAGTAGGCGCAGGGTGGCGGTGACCTCAGCCACCGCCGGCAGGTCGAGCAGGCCTCCCAGTCCCACGATCTCTGCCGGGACGCCCCGCGAAGTGAGTTCGGCGTACAGGCCGGCGACGTGAGCGTTGCGCCTGGTCAGCACCGCGATGTCGGACCACAGCCGAACCGCGCCGGAGTCGTGTTCGGCAACGACGCGGTCAGCGATCCACGCCAACTCGTCGGGCCACGTGTCGAACTCCGCCGTGGAGATTCGGGCCGCGGGAGTCCGCGGCGGGCACACCAGGTCGAGGTCCAGTCCGGCGGCCGCCAGTCCTGGCTCGTGCCGAATCGAGTGCGCCAGGTCATTCGCGGCGTCCAGAATTCGCTGGCCGCTGCGCCGGTTGATGGTCAACGAAAACGCAGCGGCCGGCGACCCGTCCGCAGCCGGGAAGTGGCTGGCGAAGCGCAGGATGTTGCTGGCCGCAGCTCCCCGCCAGGTGTAGATGGCCTGGCACGGGTCCCCCACCGCCGTGACGGGATGGCCGCGGCCGTGGGTGGCGTCCGGACCCGAGAAGAGGCCACGCAGCAGCTGGGCCTGTGCCGCTGAGGTGTCCTGGTACTCGTCCAGCAGCACGACCCCGAACTCCTGCCGCAGGGCCGACCCCACCGAGGGCACGTCGGTCGCGAGCCGGGCTGCCCAGGCCATCTGGTCGGCGAACTCCACCAAGCCCAGACGCTGTTTCAGTTCCTCGTACGCTTCGACCAGGCGTGCCAGCTCAAGGCGTTCCATAGCGGCGCCCCGAGCCGCCTGCAGGCTCGCGTACATGGCGCCTCGCGGTGTGGTCGGCGCCAGTTTGAGCTCGGCGAGGAACTCACGTGCATGCCCGGCCAGGTCAGCCGGGTCGACCAGATGGGAGCGCAACTCGGCGGAGAGCTCCAGGACGCGTTGCGTGATCGTGTCGGGCCGTAACCGTGACAGATGCTGCCAGGGCCCGGGCGCATCGGCGACCACACGTGCCGCCAGCCGGAACCGCGCTGCCCCGGTGATCATCCGCCACCCGTCCTCGATGCCCAGCAGCAGGCCGTGCTCGGACACCAGTCGCCCAGCGAAGGCGTCATAGGTCAGGATCAGCTCTTCACCGTCGCCGGCCGGGCCGGCCTGCAGGCCGG
>JBAVKY010000393.1:0-2365 GCA_049688555.1 Propionicimonas sp. | reverse complement strand
GAACAGCCCCGGTGGCGCTCACGCGCTGTCGGGGCTGTCGGCTGGTTGGGCCCAGAAACACCGCGTCGCGGGAACTACCACCTCAGACGACTCCGCGGCGACGGCTCCCTGTCGTCGAGTACCCCCGCGCGTTGATCGGTGCAGCTTATGGCGCCGACTTCGGGGCGGCTAATTGCTTCGCGTGGATGCACGCAGCTTACGAACGGTCTGACGGGCTTCATAGGCTGCTTCAACCCACACAATGCCAGCTGGGCGTTCGGCACCCCTGCCATTACCTGCCGCCATCAACGGGAACCGGCGCAGCGTCGCCTAGGAGAGCTGATTCCACCCAGGACCCCCGCCCTCGGCTGGGAGTGAGCCGAGGAGATGGCCGAGCGCGGAGTCGGCCGCGCCACGAGACCTCCACCACGTCAGTCACCAAAGACGCGCTCCCCTGGCCCCGAAACCGGCCGATTGTCCGGCGCCTCGTTACGCTAGGCCGAGCAACACGTCCCGCAACTGCGCGGGGGTGTCGACCACGGCCGTCGGCTCGGAGGCCACCAGATCGGCGCGGTCCCCCGCGCCCCAGGTGACGGCAATGGAGGCCATCCCGGCGGCCTTCGCGGCGTCCACGTCGACCACGGCGTCACCCACATACACTGCCCGGGAAGCGTCGCCGCCCAGCCGCGACACCGCGAGCAGCAACGGCTCCGGATCCGGCTTGTGGTGAAGGGTGTCCTCCATCGTGATCATCGCCGTCACCGTGGCTCCGACGAGCTCCAGGGTCTCGGCGGCCGACGATGCGCGCTTTGACGTGGCGACAGCGGTGCGGATCCCGCCCCGTTCGAGTTCTTCGAGCAACTCGTTCATCCCCGGGAACGGCTTGATGTACTCAGGGGCCTTCACGGTGTTGAACGCGAAATACGCAGTCAGCAGCTCGGCGTCGCGCCCCGGATACTCCTCGGCCATGACGTCATTCAGCGTCCGTCCGATCCAGCGGCGGGCACGAAGCGGATCAAGCGGGAGCCCCAGAACGGAATTCACTGCATGCGAATATGACGCAATAATGAGGTCGATGGTGTCGGCCACCGTCCCATCCAGGTCGAACACGACAACGGGCCAGGGAGTAAGGGTCACTGCGTCAGCTTACGGAACCAAGAGGTGAACATGACCATGACGACGCTTGTCAAGAAGCGCGGCCGTCGGCCGGGCAACGCCGACACCAAGCAGGCGATTCTCGACGCTGCGCTCACGCTGTTCTCGCAACATGGCTACGACAAGGTTTCGCTTCGCTCGGTGGCTCGCGAGGCCGGAGTCGATCCGGCGCTGATTCACCACTACTTCGATGGCAAGGGCGACCTCTTCACCCAGTCGGTGCTCGACCTGGAGGTGCATCCCGACGAACTGCTCCGCTTCGTGCTCGAGGGCCCGAGGGAACTCATCGGCGAGCGCGTCATGCAGGCCTTCGTGGAGGCGTGGAACCAGCCGGGAGCCGCGGAACGCTTCACGGCCATGTTGCGCGCCGCCGCCGTCGAAGGAAACAGCGACCGGCCCTTCACCGAGTTCCTGTCCAAGGAAGTGCTGATCAAGATCGCCGAACATGCCGGGCACCCGGACGCGAGCGAGCGGGCCGCGCTGGCGGTGGCCGTCGTGATCGGGTTGGTCATGGGACGCTCCGTGCTCCGGCTCCCCGGGTTGGTGGAGCTGTCGGACGACGACCTGGTGCGGATCGTGGGCGCACACATCCAGTGGCTGATGGTTGACAACCGGACGTAGGGTGGACGTCCAGCACGCGTGGGAGGTGGCATGATGAGCGAGACCCAACCGGGCGACACCCAGCCCCTGCCCGCCATCGCCACCTGGACGGAACCGGTAGTAGCCACAGGTCCCGGGCACGTCCCGATCAGTCTCCGCACCGGCGAGCCAACCCGGGTCTGGCCGATCTGGGTGGCAGGCTCCGCCAGCTACCTGGGGATCGCGGTGATCGGAGTCGCCACGTTGTGGATCTATCACGATGCGATCTCGCGCTTCGCCGAAGCGTCCTGGCTGATGGGCCAGTGGCCCACCGAGCCCGGCTCAGGGCTCCGGGTGTTGCTGGCCGTGGCCGTCACGGTGGTCACCCTGCTGATCTCGTCGGTGATGGCGATCACCGGCTACTACGCCTACGCCGGCTACCGGTGGACCCGCTGGTCATCGCTCGTGGCGGTCGGGGTCTCGCTGCTCTCGCTGCTGCTCACCCCGCTGGCGTGGTCGTGCATCGGCCTGGCCGTGCTGGCCGCCGGCGCGCTGTGGTTACCGCTGACCCGACGCTACTTCGCGACGTGGCAGGCCCACCGCTCACCGGCGGAGTCCTTCGCACCCGGCTTCCAGGACGTCTACTACGGGC
>JBAVKY010000392.1:0-1575 GCA_049688555.1 Propionicimonas sp. | reverse complement strand
GGAGTCGGCATTCCAATACGTGTCGAATGTGGCCAGGAACTTGTCGAGCAGGACCGGGGTCGCGACTCGGGACAGGCGCACATTCCACTCGATTCCGTCCAGGAGCGCGGCGCGGGAGAGGTTCGAGGAGCCGACGTAAGCGGTGTCGAAGCCCGACTTGCGCCGGAACAACCAGGCTTTGGCGTGGAGACGGGACCGGCGCGCGTCGTATTGGACGCGGATCTCGGCGCCGTGGTCGCGAGCCAGTCGGTCGAGCGCCTGCCGCTCGGTGCCCCCCAGGTAGGTCGTCGTGACGATGCGAAAGGGAACGCCGCGGTCGCGTGCCTGCCGCAATTCCGACTCCAGAACCCGGATCCCGGGCCACATGACGAACGCGCAGAGCAGGTCCACTTCGTCGCAGGTGGCGAGCTCCGCGCGCAGTTCGGAACCCATGCCAGGCTCGCCGGGGGCATTGGTGAGAAGGGCGGCATCCGACAGCGGCGTCGAAGGACGGCGAGAGGTGTTGATTCGTGTTGCGCCCGGACCGGGCGGGGCGGTGAGACTGAGCAGCTGCCTGACGCCCCCGATCGGTGCCTGCTCGGGCTCCTCGAGGAGGTCAAGGATCTCGCCGATCAGCGCCACGCGGTCCTCGGGATGGCGTCGGGATCGAAGGCCGCGGAGGACCGCCTCCGCGACGTGGCCGGCCAGGACGTGCGGCTGATCGGCCTCGTCGACACTTGAGATCTGCTGGAGAAGGTCTTGCCGACTTTTGAGGCGCTCGAGGAGCCGTCTGCTCACGACTGATTCGTAGAGCCCCTCGGCTAGGCCGTTCTCATTCGCCACAGCCAGAGCATGCCAGCTCCGAATGGCGGAAAGGCCGAGGCCCGGCTGAGACCAGAGCCACCTGCCGTGAATCGGTCACTCGACTGCGATGCGGCGACGGGCCTCAACTGTCCCGATCTCTCGAGGAGCGCCGGTAACTGCGTTACCAGCGAACTGGCACTTGAGAGTATTCGGCTATGAACTCGTGGGCGGGCGGTGTCTCTGCGTTGCACCGCGAGCTGGAGCAGTTGCGCTCTCCAGTGCGCAGGACGAGTGGTTCGAGCCCGCCAGGCAAGGACGTGCGGAAGTGCACGACTACCACGACCTAGCCACTTTGATCCTGGCCGCTTCGCTGCCCCGGCTCATGCCGGGCGATCGGACGCTCGGCCTCGTCAGAGCCTCGGACGGCAAGCGAGTCTGAGTCCCCCAATGAGTCTGAGCGTCCGCCGGACGAGATCACCCGCCCCGACGTCCACAGCGGTCGATGCGACTAGGCTCGTCTGATCCGAGACTCGTGAGAGAGACGGTCAATGCGGGAAACGCATCTGCGTCAAGGGCGCCAGACAGTGAAGCTGGGCCTGATCAAGGTCGTCCACGACCTGTTCCCGGAGGAACACCTGAAGACCTCGTACTCGATCCTTGAAGGGGTCTTCTGCAACCTGGACGGCTCGGTGGTGTCCACGCGGGAAGTGCGCCAGATCCGGGAGCGGCTGCGGGAGTGGGTTGAGCGCGACGAGCCCGTCCAGCTGCTGGGACGCGAACACGGCCTCTACG
>JBAVKY010000391.1:0-23677 GCA_049688555.1 Propionicimonas sp. | reverse complement strand
CAACCACCAACGGGAAGCAAGGTGACTGGCCGCCGCGCCAGCACTGGGTCATGAACTCCAGGAGGATCTGATGTCGCTCAAGGCGCCACGCACCGTCGCCCTCGCCGTCACGCTGACGGTAGCGCTGGTCATGGCCCTCGCTGCGGTCCGTCTGACGACGAGTGGATCCGACGGCGCGTCGGGTTCGCCGTTGGGATCCCCGTCCGCTGGTGCCTCCTCCGGAGCGCCCGGGGTCTTCGTGGCGGGCAACCGCCTGGTCGACGGCGCCGGCAGGACGATTGTCCTGAAGGGCGTGAACCGGTCCGGGAGTGAGTACGCGTGCGTCGACGGCTGGGGGTTCTTCGACGGACCCGTGGACCAGGCGTCGGTTGATGCGATGGCCAGTTGGCGGATCAACACGGTGCGGGTGCCCCTGAACTCGGCATGCTGGCTGGGCATCTCCGAACAGCTCACCAGTGGCAACACCTCCTACGCAGGCGCTGCCTACCAGAAGGCGATCGAGGACTACGTCGACCTGCTCACAGCAAACGGCATGTATGTGATCCTGGAGCTTCACTGGACCGGATGCGGCAACAGCCCGTGCTTGGCAAACTGGTTGAAGCCGATGCCGGAGAGGGCCCATGCGACTCAGTTCTGGGGGTCCGTGGCGGCCGAGTTCAAGGGCAATACGTCGATTCTATTCGACCTCTTCAACGAGCCACAGGGAATCGACTGGACCTGCTGGCGGGACGGCGGATGCACGGTGTTCGAGGGCGACCGGGCCAACGAGTTCACCGTCGAGGGCATGCAGCCGATGGTGGACGCCGTCCGCGAAGCAGGCGCCAGGACGCAGCCGATCCTGTTGGGCGGGCTCGAGTACGCAAATGACATGCGCGGGTGGCTGGCGAACCTGCCGTCCGACCCAAGCAACGCCCTGGTCGCATCAGTACACCTCTACAACTTCAACAGTCCCTGCCCGACGATGCTGGGATCCCAGAGCGCAGCCGACGCCATCGAGTGCTTCACGAGCAACTCCTACAACTCCATCGAGGACATCGCCAAGCAGTACCCGGTCGTCTTCGGAGAGCTCGGCCAGGACGGTTGCCGCTCGGACTTCGTGGATCCGATGCTGAAGTGGCTGGACGAACGGGGGTTCAGCGTGCTCGGCTGGGCCTGGAACACGGCCGACTGCGCGAGCTTCCCAGCCCTGATCTCGGACTACGACGGCACACCGACCGCGTTCGGCAAGGCCTTCCAGCAGTCGTTCACAGCAGGCCGCACCGAACCGGCCCCAGCGACCACGACCGAGCCGGCGTCTCGTTCGGACTCGACCGGCTTGATCAGCATGGGCGCGCCAGCGTTCGCCTCAGCGGGCGTGGCGACCAACGGGAACGACGCCGACTACGCGACGTCATGGGAGGTCGGCGCTGGCGAGTCCGGATGGTTGGCCTACGACCTGTCTGCAGTGCCGGTCGATCGACGCGAGTCGGTCGTGCTGGCCTGGTACACAGCCATAGACGACGGGCACACGGTCCGCGGGATCCAGGGCGGTTGCCCAGCGTGGAGCGGCAGGCCGTACCTTGGTGAGTACCAGATAGAGGTGAACAGCGCCCCGGGTGGCGGCCCGGCGCCAGATGAGGGTTGGGTGACTGCCGAGTCCGTGACCGGCAACCAGAACCTCTCGGGCCAACACAAGGTCGACCTGCGTGGTAGCAACTGGATACGGGTCAGGGGGAGTGGCCCGAATGGGGTCGCCATCAACGTGGACGTGGCAGACGCCCGAACTGACGCCCACGAAGGATGGCTCTTCCTGGGGGACTCCATCACCGCGGGCTACGCCGGGCACGCACCAATCACCGACGCCGGCGGCGCCGTCGTCGCGGGCTTCTCCAGCCTGATCAGCGACGCGACGGAGGGTCGGCACCGCCCGCTGAGCCAGAACAGCGGCGTTGCCTGCTCGAAGGCATCTGACGCCGTGGTGTGGATCGACGACATCCTCGAAGACTTCCATGGCAAGTACGTGACCCTGAACTTCGGAGGCAACGACGGTTGGGCCGGACAGGGCGACCCCGACGCCTACTACCGCACGATGGAGCAGTTGGTCGGCATCGTCGTCGCGCACGGGAAGGTGCCTGTCGTGGCCACCATCACGTGGCCCAACAACCCGGGAACCTGGGCTGCCAAGACCCAGGAGCTGAACGACCAGATCCGCAAGCTGTACAAGGCCCACCCAGAGGTCTTGCCGGGCCCCGACCTGTATGGCCTCCTCGCGGACCGCTCGGATCTCTTCAGGGGTGCCGGTGATCCGCATCCCAACGACCAAGGATCAGCGCTGATCCGGAAGGCCTGGAGGGACATGGCACTGGATAGGGTCTTCGAGGAGTAGGCACGCAAGCCCCGATGACGACCTGCCCGGAGACCGATCGCTGTGCTAAGATTTCATAAAGGTAACGCTACCGGGGGGGTAGGGCCTTCAGTCGACGAGTCGACGCTTCTTTCTGTCTGGAGGAGACCTTGAGCAGGAGCTACGTCGAGACGTTCTTCAGGCACAAGTACCTGCTGCTTCTGCCCATCGTGCTCGGCTTGGTGGTAGGTACGGCCCTGGCGTTCCAAGCCCCGCGGAAATACGTGTCAAATGCGTCGTTCTGGGCGGACACTCGTGTCCCCGAGGAGTCCACGATGGGCACGACCGGGGGCCAGTCCTGGCCGTCGTCCGGGCAAGCCGCACTGCTCCAGCAGTACCTCAACACCCGCAGCTTCATGAGTTCGGTCCTGCAGGTCAGCCCCCTTGCGGAGGAGTTCCGCGCAGCTGACGCGATCAGCGCCGAGCGCCTCCTGGCAACTGTGGCTGGCGAAGTTGCGGTCTCCACCCCAGGCCCCCAGCTGGTGATCGTCACAGTTACCACGACTGATCCGGAGGAGGCCAAGGGGGTCGCTTCGGCGGTCCTGACGCAGTTCGAAGAGGCCCAGATCGCGCAGACGGTCACCCGAGCCAAGGCCCGGGTCGAGTATGACCGCCAACAGATGCAGTCAGCCAGGAGGGCGCTGGATCGATCCGAGAACGACCAGACCCGGGATCAGTATGCCGCGGCAGTGGCAGCCTACGAGGCCAGCGCGGCGGCGGTGAACAGTGCGGGGTCCTCGGGGATCCAGGTCATCGACAAGCCCGACTTGGCCCTGCCGCAAGCCCGCCGGACGACCATCATGTTCGGCGCGGTCGGCGGCATGCTGGCTGGGTTCACGCTGAGCATCTTGGCCTTGATCCTGCTGATGACCAAGGACCGGTCGGTGCGCGGGGAGTCCGATGCACAGGATGCCCTCGGCCTGGATGTCGTCGGCAGCATCCCGCACGTCAAGCGTATGCCGGCGCCTGACCGTACCGGCGCACGGGTCGACCCTTTGGTCGGACTCGGGTCATAGCGACCTGGTACCGCACCGCAAATCCGGACGATAGTCGACTCCATGAATCGGAAGGAACGTCGCGCATCCAAGCGGGAAGGAGGGATGGCGATGCACGCTGCTGTCCCGCCCTCCCCCCGATCGGACGCGTTGCCGGTCGTCACACCCGAGATCCTGTCGGCCTGCGGCCAAGCAATCAGACGGATCCGCAGCACCCACGCGGAAGCCCGGTCCACCGGGGTCACCAGCACCGCGCGCAGCGAGGGCCGGAGCACCGCGGCAGTTGGCCTGACGATCGCCTTGGTGCGATCTCTCGGACGTCAGGCGGTCCTGATTGACCTGGACACCGACAGCTGGACGACCCCGGCTGGTGAGGGATACCGCGGCGATACCCCAAGTGGCCCGGCCGGTTTGATGGACGCGATCGAGTGGACCAACCCGGACCTCGGAATCCTCAGGTTGGGCAGGCATCTCGAGGCCTCAGAGCTCACGCCTGCGCGAGCCCGTTCCTTGATCGCCGAGGTCCTGGCGCACGGATATGACGTCGTCGCAGACCTTTCCTGCCTGCCGCCGGCGGGGTCCGGGGATCAGTTCGCCGGACTCTTCGATGTGGTTGTGCTGGTGGTTCGCGCTGGTGCCTCCTCGGCGGACGCGATCAGGGGATCAGCCCAGATGCTCGCGAACCCGCCGGTCGTCCTGCTCAACCGGACGCACTCGTCCATCCCCAGATGGTTTCGATACGGAGGTCGCTGATGTGGATGCTGCTCATCCTCGCGGTGGCCGTGGGCCTGGGACTGACCCGGATCCCGGATCGGACCGCGCTCCTGAGCATGCTCCCGGTGATCCTGATCCTGGTCGCCTACCAGACGCTCAAGTACGGGCTGCTATGAGCGTCACCCTCGACCGGCCGACGGCCGAAACTCCGAGAACAGCCGACGCGGCGACAGCCCGAATCCTGGCCGTCCCCCTTGCCGGGCTGGCCATCCTGCTCGGCGCGGCCGCCGGCTACCTGGCGACCGGGGACATGCCAATCATCGCCCTGCTGTTCCCGCTGCTGCTGCTGCCGGTGCTGCTGTGGAGGCAGCCTCGCCTCGGGATGTATCTGCTGCTGGCCGCGGCCGTCACGATCGAGCAGTTCAACTACGCCGTCGGTCCCCGTGCCGGCGCTGTGACCGCAACAATCCCGTTCTTCCACGGCATCCTGCCCGCCGGCATGAACCTGGCCGAGGTGCTCATGATGATGACGGTGGTCGTAGTAGTCATGCACGCTGTCGAGCTTCGACGCCGGTGGATCCACTCCTCGCCAGTCCTCACCATGCTCGGTGCGGTCATGGGCTTCGTGATGGTGTACCTGGTCCTGGGACTGGCCCGCGGGGGCGACCTCACCAAGGCCCTGTGGGAGGTGCGCCCCTTCCTCTACTTGTTGGTCTCCTACTTGCTCGCGGCTGCCCTCGTCGAGGGATTCTCGGCGGTACGCCCACTGCTGTGGATCCTCGTGCTCGGGTCAGGCGTCAAGGCACTCTACGGCATCTCGATATTCCTTTCGGTGCGCTACGTGGAGCCCCGCCCTGAAGCGATCCTTGCGCATGAGGAGTCCTACCTCTTCGGGCTGTTCATCATCACGACCGCCGCCATGTGGCTCTTCCGGTTCCGTGATCCGCTGCGGACGGTGGCCACCGCCCTGCTGCCCGTCGTCCTGACTTGCAACATGCTCAACAGCAGGCGCACTGCTTGGCTCGTCTTGATTGCCGGACTGGCAGTGCTCATGGTTGTTGCCGTCATCCAGCTTCGGGATCATCGCAAGGCCGTGGCTGGCGTCATTGCCGCCGCAGTGCTTGGCGCCGGTGTCTACCTGCCGCTGTTCTGGTCCCAGGACGGGACCCTGGCCCAGCCGGCCCGAGCCGTTCGTTCCGCGGTCGCACCGGACAGCCGCGACGAAGCCTCCAACGATTACCGGGTCGTTGAGGACTACAACGTCCGGGTGTACATCGGCCAGTCACACAGCATGGGACTGGGCTTCGGCCGGAGCATCACGTACTACGGCCTCGTGGACCTCACGGAGATCAGCCCGATGCTCGCCTACGTGCCCCACAACGGGGTCCTCTACCTGTGGCTGCGAATGGGGGCCGCCGGAGTGGTCACGTTCGCCCTGTTCGTGTCACAGGCGGCGATCTCGGCCGTGCGCCTGAGCGCCTCTCGGCATCGGGAGGCGGCGATGATGGGCGCCATAACCGCCGCGATCCTCTTCGGGTACGTGGCCATGGGCAGCACCGACATGGGCTTCTTCTGGTTCCGAAACGCGATTGTGATGGGCACCCTCCTGGGTGTCGTCGATGGACTGGCCCGCTGGAACCGCATCGAGCATCCGGACCGGGCCGATGAAGGAACAGCTTCGATCGCGCCGGCCGGGGCGATCGAGTTGGGCACTGCGAGAGTGGGGGTTTGAGCATGATTGCACGGATCAAGCCGGCGAGCATCGGCCTTCTGGTGTACCTGACCAACCACGTGGTCGCCCACGTCCCAAGTCACGCCATGCGCAAGGCCTGGTATCGGGCGATGGGTGTCTCCATCGGTCCGGACAGCGCAATCCATCTCGGGTGCCGCCTGCTGTTCTTTGGGCCCGGACAACTGCGCCGCAACCAGGTGACAATCGGCGCCAACTCGATCGTGAACCGGGACTGCGTCCTGGATTGCCGAGGGCCGCTCACGATCGGCGACAACGTCAGCATCTCCGCTGAGGTCGCGATCCTCACCGCCTCGCACCGCTGGCAGGAGCCCGGGTACCTGCCCGACTTCCAGCCGGTGGTGATCGAGGACCACGCGTGGATCGGGACGCGCGCGACCATCCTGCCAGGAACCCGAGTCGGTCGTGGCGCGGTCGTGTCCTCCGGAGCCGTCCGAAGCGGCGACATCCCGGCCATGGCTGTCGTCAGCGGGGTGCCGGCGCGCGTGATCGGCTCGCGGCCCGACTCCGCACTCGACTACCGCCTCGACAACCTGACCGCCCTGTTCGAATGAGGCAGCGAATGGACACCACCTCCGACCGTCGCCAGGGCGGCGGGCGGCCGGGCCCTGACGCCGCGTTGCTGGACGCCGAAGTGGAAGCCTTCCCGACCGGCAGCGATGAGTCAGGCGGGCCCTCGGCAGGCGCTGAGGCGCCCGGACGCAGCCTCGGTGCCAATGTCGCCACCCTGGCGACAAGCCAGCTGATCACCTGGACCTTGACCCTCCTGTGGACGTTCATCGTCCCGCGGCTCCTCGGCCCGCAGGCGATCGGCCTGCTGGTCATCGCGACCTCGCTGGCCTCCCTCGTGACAGTCGTGCTCAGTTTCATGACCCGCGACTTCCTGGTCCGCGAGATCGTGTCCGACCGCGCGGGGGTCAACCGGCTGGTGTCCACCGCGCTCCTCACGCGCGCCGCGGCCATCCCGCTGGGGTTCGTGGCGGCCACCGTCTACGGGCACATCGCCGGACTCGACCGAGAAGCCATGGCGGTCATGTACCTCACGGCCGCCGCCACGGGATGCGTGATCCTGATGGACGTGGCCCTGGCCACGTTCCAAGCCAGCGAGCGGATGCAGTACATCGCGTACACCGATGTCGGGAGCAAGAGCCTGAATACGCTGGGCGGCGTACTGCTCGCCCTCACGGGTTTCGGGATCGTGGCCGTCTCCTCATTCAGCGTCCTCGTCGCGGCACTGGCACTCGGCGTAGCCCTGTGGTGGGCGCACCGCCTCGTCGGGCTGGGGGCCCGCCCCGCACCGGCGATCCAGGTCCTCCGCAAGGCTGGACCGTACTGGCTCATCTCGGTCCTCTTCGTGGCCTACGTCTGGACCGACGGATTCCTCCTGGGCATCCTCGTGCCGACCGAGGTCGTCGGCTGGTACGGAGCAGCGACGCGCCTCTTCACGACGATGGGGTTCGTCGCGGTGATCGTCGCGACCGCATCGCTCCCAAGGATGATCGCGGCCCACGCGGAGAGCCCCGACCGGATGTTCGCCGCGGCCCGGCAGCCATTCGAATGGGTCTTCATCGCGGGGCTGCCGCTGGGTGTAGGAATGGCGTGCACCGCCAACGACCTCGTCCCCTTCCTGTACGGGCACGACTACGCCAACTCCGTGATTCCCCTCGTGATCCTGTCACTCGGCCTACCCCTGACGTACGTCAACACCGTCGCAGCCCAGGTGTTCATCGCATCTGGACGGCCGAACATGATCGCGTGGCTGCTGGCCACGGCGTCGGCGTTCAACATCGCCCTCAACCTCATGCTGATCCCGCTGACGCAGGAGCAGTGGGGCAACGGCGCCATCGGAGCTGCCGCGAGCCTGTTCCTGACCGAGGTCGTCCAGGTGTGCATGTGCATGGCCATCATCGGCCGGAAGCTCATGAGCCGGCCCGCCCTTGTTCGGCTCGGGTCGGCAGCCCTGGCGGCGGCCGGTATGGCGGCGGCAGTGACCCTGACCGATGCCGCGCCGTTGGCGATCCAGGTGCTCCTCGGGGCAGTCACCTTCGTGGGGCTCTGCCTCCTCCTGCGCGTGCCCAAGACCAGCGAGTCGGAGATGGCCCGGGAGGGATTGCGCCGCCTGCGGGGCCGCTCGAGGATCATGCCCCGAAGCGACCTGGTTGAGGAGGGACCCGCATGATCCCCGACGCGCCAGGTCAGGCCCCGCGTCAGCGGCGTCCGTTGATGCTGGTCTCGGCACGCATCAGCCAGTCTGCACGCACAGAAGCCGCCGAAGGTCAGCGCCCTTGGTCTGAGTACCTCACGCTCGAGCGCGACCACGACGTCAACTTGCTCGATTGGAGCCTCCTGCGCAGCCGACCCACCCGCCGGAGCGGTCGCGCCGCGGTGGCCCATGCCGTGGCCGGTATGCGCCATGTCAGGTCGGTTCCTGCCCTGCTCACCGATGGTGAGCACGTGGGCCTCCCCCTCGCAGCGGCTCTGGCCCTCACCCCGCGCCGCCCTCGGCACGTGATGATCGCCCATCACCTGAACACCCGGGCCAAGGAGCGCTTCCTGGCGCTGCCGCGGGTCGCCGGGAGCATTGATTCCTTCGTCGTCCACTCGCGAAGCCAGGTTGACGCGCTCACGGGAACGCTCGGCCTGCCGGAGGAGCGTGTGCACCTGGTGCGCTACGGAGTAGACACCACGTTCTGGGCGCCGACCGACGACGCCGTGTCCCGGCTCATCGTGTCCCCGGGCCGGGAGCATCGGGATCATGCGACCCTGGCCGAGGCGGTTGCCGGGCTCGACGCACACGTCTTCGTGACCGACGGTTCCAGCCACTCACCGGCGGCGCGTCGGCGTGTTCCGACGACGTGGCCGGCGAACATCGAGCGAGGATCTCTACCTCTGGACGGACTGCGAGGGCTGTACCGCCGGGCTGCCGTGGTGGTCGTGCCTCTCGTGGAGACCGATTTCCCGGCGGGCATCACAGTCGTAGCCGAGGCCATGTCGATGGGCAAGGCGGTCGTCGTGACAGGCACCACCGGGCTGCAGGGCGCAGTGGCTGACCCGGGTGCGCTCATCACGGTACCAGCGGGAGAGCCTGAGCCCATGAGATCAGCCATCCAGCAGTTGCTGGACGCGCCGGATCGCCGCGCTGAACTCGGTGCACGGGCCCGCATGGCCGCAGTTCAGCACCATGATGTCCGGAGGCTCGCCGCGGAACTGGCCCACCTGCTGCTGCCCACCGGAGGAACGCATGGCTGATCTTGACAGCTCCGACGACTCGATGGCTTCTGCAACCCGTTCGCCCGGGGACGCCGCACACGTTGAGTCAGCCCCCGTCGAGCGCGAGGGGCTTCGCATCCTGGTGGTCTCGCACAGCAGCCCCTACCCCCCTACTTGGGGCTTCGCCAAGCGTGCGTTCCACCTCATAGACGGCTTAGCGTCGCGGCATCGAGTGACGGTCGTCAGCTACGTCCCGCCGAACCTCGCGCCCGGCGAGTTGTCGGCTCTCTCCGAACGCGTGCACGAACTGGTGGGCGTTCCTCGTCCGAAGGAGAACTCAACGGCGAAGCGCGTACGGCAGTTCCTATCCCTGCTGTCACGCATGCCCTTCCATGCCGCACAGTTGCGCGACGGAGCCCTTCAGGCAGCGGTCGATGAAGTGCTCGCCCGAGAGCAGTTCGATGTCGTCCAGCTGGAGTCCAGCCAGATTGGCTGGCTGAGATTCCCGCCGGGGCTTCCGGTGGTGGTCGACGAGCACAACATCGAGTCCGAGCTGCTTGGTCGTATGGGCCAGACCGAGGCAAGCCGCGTGCGACGGTCCTACAACCGGTGGGAGTACCGCCGCTATCGGGCGTACGAGCAGCGGGTCTGGCGGTCTGCGGAGGCTTGCGCCACAACCTCGCAGCGGGACGCCGACACCATCGCGGCGCAGTGCCCAGGTCTGCAGGTGGTTGTCGTCCCCAATGGCGTGGATCCCGATGAGTTCCAGCCATCTGCAGAGCCGACGCAGCCCGGAACGATCATCTTCACGGGACTGCTGTCCTACCGGCCGAACCAGGACGGCATCAGGTGGTTCCTCAACGAGGTCTACCCGATCGTGCGCCAGGCACGGCCGCAGGCTCACTTGACCGTGGTCGGTGGAGGGCCTGATGATCTGCTCGAATCGCTGCGTGGGCCAAGCGTGGATGTGACTGGCTGGGTGCCCGACTTGCGGCCCCTGGTGGACGCAGCCGCAGTCGCGGTGGTGCCCCTGCGAATGGGTGGTGGTACCCGGCTCAAGGTCGTTGAGGCGATGTCGATGTCCAAGGCGATCGTGTCGACGTCCCTGGGCGCCGAAGGCCTTCATGTCGTCTCGGGGACGCATCTGGAGTTGGCCGACGACCCGGTGGCTTTTGCTGCGCGTGTCGTGGAACTGCTGGACGACCCAGCGCGTGGTGCGCGGATGGGTACCGAAGCGCGCAGGCTCGTGGAGGAGCAGTACTCGTGGGCGACGGCAGCCAGACGCCTTGAGGAGCTCCACCTGCGCTTGGTTGCTCGGACTCCTGAGGCAGGATGAGCTCACCACCGGGACGCAGCGGCACCCGTGCCGCGTGCCTCCGGGGAGTCCGCGACTTGGTCACACCACCGCCAGCCAGCAAGATCTCTAGGAACGGACTGCCGTCATGAAGTCGTTCACGCTCACCGCGCTCACCATGGCAGCGGGGGCCTTTGTAGCTGTCCCCGCCGGCTACTTGGCTGCGTTGTCCATTGCGGCTGCTGTCAACAGGCGGATCACGCCGCCAAGGGCGGAGCCGTCGCTCCGCTTGGCCGTGCTGGTCCCAGCGCACGACGAGGAGGTGCTCGTCGGACGATGCATCGACACCTTGATCGCGCAGGACTATCCCCGGGAGCTGTTCCGCGTCCTGGTCGTCGCGGACAACTGCACCGATGGGACTGCCCGGGTCGCCCGCGAGCACGGGGCCGAGGCGTTGGAGCGGATCGATCCGGACAACCGTGGAAAGGGCCACGCCCTGAGATGGGCGATGGATCAGCTGCTGGCGTCAGACCCCCAGGTCGGGGCGTTCGTGGTCGTCGATGCGGACTCCATCACAGACCCGGGCCTGCTGCGCGCCCTCGCCTCTTCGGCTGAGTCGGGGGCCCAGGTCGTGCAGGCCGACTACTCAGCCCTCGTCGATGGAACGGACGATCGGGCCCAGCTGAAGGCCGCAGCCTTCCTGCTGTTCCACCGGGTGCGGTTCACCGGGAAGGCAGGACTCGGACTGCCGTGCTCCCTGGTCGGGAACGGCATGCTCTTCACCAGTTCGCTGGTGCAGGATCACCCCTGGTCGGCGTTCTCCGAGGTCGAGGACCTCGAGTACTCCGTTCAACTGCGGCTGGCGGGGGTCGGCCCGGCCTTCGCACCTGAGGCCAGGCTTGAGGCACCCGTGTCCCCTACGGGAGACGCCGCCGAGGTGCAGCGGCGGCGGTGGGAGGGCGGTCGACTCCGCATCGCCAGGAAGTACTTGCCCGCACTCATTCGGGTCATGGCCAGCCAGCGAAGGCTTGACCTCTGGGACGCTGCGGCAGACCTCGCTGTCCCTCCGCTGGGGGTGCTGGGCTCGGGCATCGTGCTGGGCACGGGGTCGGCGCTGCTCCTCACAGCGGGTGGGCTGGTACCATCGGTGGCTCTCCTGCCATGGGGCTTCGCCACCATCGCCCTGCCCGTTCACGTTGTCGGCGGGCTCCTCGCCGCCGACGCGCCCCCTTCGATGGTTGCTGCCCTGAGGTCCGCCCCCGACCTCGTCCTTGCCGAGTTGCTGATCCGGGCGCGCTTACTCGGGGGTGCCGATGAGGGTGAACGGTGGGTTAGAACACCCCGCCTCCCCTCAGTGCCTCAACCAGCCCGCGACTAGGGACGACCTCCGACGAGGAGTTCTGGGCGCCGGCATCCGTGCCCCCGACAGTGAAGGACTGGAAGCCTTGAGCAGAGCTGCTGCCAACCAGCCGGCCGACTCCGCGAGGCCGATTGAACAGACCGACGACGCCGGCGTGGACCGTGCACTGCCGGAGGCCGCGTCTATCCGAGCCGTCCTGCTCTACGTCCTTCACGGCGGCGACCTCTACGGAACCGAGAAGATGGCTCTCGCCACTGCCGTTGCGCTGACCGAGTACCCTCGGCGGGTCATCTTGGCGCCTCCGGGCAATCCAGTTGGCTCGGTACCCTCGGTGCTCGACGCCGCCACCGGATCAGGCTTGGAGGCTTGGTCCTATGAGGGTCGGGGATCCTTGGTGATTCAGCTCTGGCGATTGCTCAGGCGAGAAGCCCGTGTGGACGTCATCACAACCTCGATCACTCAGTCCCTGTTGGTCGAAGCCATCGCCGCATTGACCAGGACCCGACTCCGACACCTCCACGCCGTACATGGCGGGCAAACGACCAACTACCGCTTCAAGCCCCTGCTCGCCGCGTTCAGCCTGCGTTACGTGGCGGTGTCCAAGCACGTCAAGCAGATCCTGATCGATAGCCGGGTGCCGGCCAGCAGAATCGTGATCGCGGAGAACTTCCTGGTGGCTCAGGCAGGAGGCAGCGTGCCGGTTCGCGAACCCTATGAATGCCGGGGACTGCATGCGACGGGACAACCCGTGCGCATTGTGGTCGTGGGGCGCGCAGACTCGATCAAGCGGCTCGACATGCTGGTGGATGCTGTCGAAAGCGGCAGCCTTCGGGAAATGCGGATCGACGTGTTCGGCGATGGACCTGACTTGGAGTCGCTTCGGGCACGGGCCCAGCCCTACCCGAACCTGCTCTTCCATGGGTACGGCGCCGATGTTCCGGCGAGGTTGGCCGAGGCGGACCTCTTCCTGCACACCTGTGACGTGGAGACCTTCGGGCTCGTCGTCCTGGAGGCGTACCAAGCCGGCGTGGTCGCCATTGCGCCAGACGCAGGCGGTACCGCGACCCTGGTGGACCCAGGAGTGACCGGCCTGCTGTACCGGGCCGGGGATGTGCCGGACATGGTCAGGACGGTTCGCCGCGCCGCACAGCTCTCCAACGAGGAACTGGACGCGATCGCGACAGCAGCCAAGGCTCGACTGAGCAGGCGGTTCTCAAGCGAGCAGGGTGCCCTCGCCTACCGGCGAGCCTTCGAAGATCTGGACCGGCGGAGATAGCAGCGGGATCGACTTCAGTGCGCCTTGGCGATGGCGGACACTGGCCGGAAGCGGACCGGTGACCCGAAGGCGAGCGAGCCCGGGGGCACGTCCTTGTCCACCAGTGCGCCGGCGGAAACTGCCGAGCCCTTCCCGATCGTCACTCCGGGTAGCACCGTGGCCCCGTGTGCCAGCCATACGTCATCCTCGATCACCACCGGCCCGGAAACGTCCCCATGGCGGTCAAGGACCGCCACGCGGGAACCGAGCATGCAGCGAGCGCCGATCCGGACGCTGTGCTCCGCCCTGATGAAGACGCCGTAGTTGCTGATCACGCGATCGCCGATCGTCAACTCGGCCCCGGGCCCAACCTCGATCCTGGACCGCAGTGGACCTCCATCGAACACGACGTCATCCCCGACCTCCAGGTGCCCCTTGTTGAGCACGTCCAGGCGGCCGCAGACGAAGGCGCGACGGATCCGTACCGCGGAACGAAGCTGGTAGTGCGCGCTGGCCAGCGTGACGACCCGCTCCAGCTTCTTCACCAGTGGAAGGGCCGGCCCCGGTAGGTGGCTAGCCCCCTCCCGGGCCGACAGCCACAGCATCGTCGGCTTGCCCACGATTGCCGGCGCGTCTGCGGCGATTGCGAGGGGCCAGACGTGGGGCCTGGCGTTCGTGGTCGTGCTGTCCGGCTCCATCGGCAGTGCCTGTGCAGCGGCGTCGCGGTTCCCGACCAAGCGGGCCGGGACTCCGGCGATCTGCACGTCCTTGGGAGCCTGTCTGGACAGCACCGAGTCGTCGCGGAGCACCGAGCGTTCGCCGAGCGAGCTGCCCGGAAGCATCGTCGCTCGCGTCCCCAGGCGGGCTCGTGCCCCTACGACAACCGGACTGGACTCGGGCACTTCGTCCCGGTTCGCGCCCGATCCGTGCCAGTTGTTGTCGAGGATCTTCGCGAAGGCACCCAGGCGGGCACCGGGGCCGATCCAGACCGACTCGCCGGCCTCGATGGAAGCTCCCGGGCCCACATAGGCGCCGCGTCCCAGCTCGATCCGGGCCCCGTCCAGTGCGAAGAGCTCGATCGGACCGTCAGCCGCATCCAGCACCACGTCGTCTCCGACCACGATGTCACCGCGCCCTCGGACGAGCACCGGTCCAGTCACCCGGACGTTCCGTCCGACCGTCGCGTTGCGAAGGGACCAGTTCCTGGTCCAGCGGAATCGGCGCCTTGCGGCGCCATGTGTAGGTTCGCGGTCCAGATTGGCCATGGTCCCTTCCCTCATGATCTGCTGCTGCTGGTGCTGCTGCGTGGCCCGCCATCAGAGACGGACTCTGCCGGTCCCAGCGTCCCCACCTTGGTTTCCCCAATCCGCGAACGCCGCCAGCAGGCGGACGTAGGCCACCTGGTAGCCGTTGCTGTTCTCGGTGACCTCCCACGAGTTGGCCGGCCACCCGTCGTTGAACTGCAGGTACGACTTCATGGCGGGTTGCCCGAGCGGAGGGCTCGGGTCCATCCGGCAGAGGTCAGCCTCGCGCGTCCCGGCGCATGCGGGTGTGTCCGCGCAGCAGGGGTCGAGCGAGTAGTAGGGGTTCGGGCCTCCGACCAGGAACCCGGGGGCCGGGCCAGGGGTGTTGGCCGTGGCCGAATCCCAGCGGGAACCTTCGGCGAACCACAAGTGGTACAGAGTGCTTGCCGAATGCTCCGCGCCCGCGTCGCCCATGTTGGTCAGGTACACCAGCCCGAGCGGATTGACGCCGTGCAGGTAGTGCACGTAGTCCTCGGCAGCGGAGAGTGCGGGACCCGACGGACTGCTCTGATCCGCCGGCTGCGCGTCCAGGCCGTGCACCGCGGCCAGCGCGAACATCCGACCCATCTGGGCCTTGGACTGGTTGCTGCCCCACGTGTACTCGTCGATGGGGGCCCGATACGGATCGACGCCATCCTGGACGGCCTTCATGAACTGGGGGCCGGAGTCCAGCGCCCTGAGGTAGGAGTCCGTGGTCTCCTGAGACACCCGAGGAGTGACGCCGGGGAGTGACGCGTAGTGCAGCAGTGTCTCCTGCTCGTTGACGGTCCACTGCGTCTGGCTGCCGTCTGGAAGCACTGTCTGGAAGGTGGCCTCGACGTAGTCCCGGAACTGCCGGTCGCGGGTCTGGCCGTAGAGGTAGACGGCAGCCTCCAGCTTGGATGCGGCCCTACCCCGCGCGTCCGGTTCCTGCTGCCCACCGGCGAGCCCGCCGGAACCGGGCTGCCGGGTCTCGTCGTTGTTGTAGTAGGTCACGGTCGGGTTGGCCGCGGCCCACTCCCACGCCGACTGCGCTCGCTGGGTGAGGTCCGCAGACCGATCAGCCAGGGCCGGGATGCCGGTCGAGGCGAAGACCGTCGCGGCGTATGCGAAGGCGGCGGAGGCCTTGAAGCTCGCGTTCGTCGTCGGTGGGCCGAAATAGCTCGGACCGGAGGCCGCCGAGGGCGGACTTGCGCTATCGAGTCTCTGGACGCACAGGATCGAGCCGTCGGACTCCTGCATCCGGGTCAGCCAGTCCAGCCCCCACACGATCTCGTCGAGCAGGTCGCTGACGCCGTTGCCGGACTCGGGGATGCGAAGGTCGTCGCCGACGAGATCCGGGTGCTCGACGTAGGTGTGGAGCAGCCCGAGCACGTAGGAGGCGTGCCAGGCCGTGTACTTGTTGTAGTCGCCCGCGTCGTACCAGCCCCCCCGCAGGTCGTGCTCCGTCGAGGCGTCGTCCCTTCTCAGCCAGGACCGGGATTGGCTGTCCTGCCCCGGGCCGAGGTGGCTCGCCCCGTCCGCCCATGCTGATCCGGCGAGCTCAGCTGGTTTCTCCTGCCCGGCGCGCTGGTGGAAGAACGTGCGGAGTGCTTGCGTGAGGACATCCCGATACACCGTGTCGCCGATGGTGAACTCGGCAGATCGGGCGCCGTTCTCGGGGTCCTGCACGTAGTAGCGGCCTGGCCGCGTCACCTCCGAGAAGTCGAACCACCAAGCCATGTCGCCAGAGTCGGGATCGGGTTCACCGTCATTCCAAGCGACCGAGCCTGCCGAGAACACGCGCGCGCCACCGCTTGCTTCGATCAGCTTGATCTCGCTGCCCGGCGTGTACGTCGAACCGCTGTCGTACCCGGTGACGGGTCGTCGCAGGACCGCCACCTTCTGGTCCTTGGTCCGGTAGCCGAACTGGTCGACGACGATGACCGGGACAGGTCCGTTGGCGCCCTGGTCCAGGGCCGTTGCCCCGTCAAGCCCGGACGTCGCCGTGACCCGACTCTCGACTGGCTCCGGGCTGACTGGCCCCCTGCCGGGTAACGAGCATCCCGCGGACAGCATCCCGACTGAGAGGGCGCCGACCAATGCACGGGTGGTCCTCCTGACGCAGCGTCCGCTGCGGACCATGCGGTACGTCATGTCCATGCCCGCCCGCGGGAGGCTCGCTGGGCATGCGGCTGCTGGCTCCTCGTGGTCACGTGGAGCCAGCAGCCGGCGTGGATCACGGCCCCGCCTGAGCGCTGTCCACCGGGGCGGTCGTCAGTGCGTGATCTCCGGGACGTCCACCGCCAGCGTGGGCGCCAGGTGCAGGTACTCGGTGGTCCGGCGCTTCTGCTCGATGTCGCGGAACACCCGCTTGACCTGCTCCTCGGTCAGCCCCGCCGCGGCGGCGATCTGGTCGACCGGGACGTCGTTGTTCAGGCCGTACAGGCACAGGTCCATGCGGGCGTACGGCAGGGAGAAGTAGAACTCGTCCTGCGACTGCGGCATCGAGTACGTGTCGGTGGTGGAGGGCCGGGTGCGGATCTCCTCAGGAACACCGAGGTACTCGGCCATCGCGTACACCTGGGACTTGTACAGGTGCGCGATCGGCTTGATGTCGGCTGCGCCGTCGCCGAGCTTGACGAAGAAGCCCTGGTCGTACTCGAGCCGGTTCGGCGTGCCGGTGGTCACGAAGTTCAGCCGGTCGGCGTGGTAGTACTCCAGTGTCTTGCGGGTGCGCTGCTTGAAGTTCGTGGCTGCAACGATGCCCAGGTACGCCTCGGTCGTCAGCCGGTGCTTGGAGACGGTCCCATCCGGGGCCTGCAACACGACGGAGTACAGCCGGAAGCTGTCCGAGTCGATGACGCTGGGGAGCACGATCTTCGACAGGTACCCCTCGCCGAACTCGGGGCAGACGGAACGGATCGCCTCGTCACGTCGCCGGTAGCACCCGAACGCCGCCAGGATCTCCGAGATGTCCTCATGCGTCGAGTCGATTCCCAGGTAGTCGGAGACCGACGTGCTCAGCGCGAGCGTCTCGGTCGACGAATCCCGCTCCGGCATGTGCAGGCCGAACACGCGCTCACTGCCCAGGGCGCGCACGCACAGGGCCGCCACGGTGCTCGAGTCGATGCCGCCCGACAGTGCGACGACGGCGCCCTTTCGGCGGGCCCTGGACACGTAGGAGACGATGCTCTGGCAGATCCGGTCGGCCTCGGCCTCGAGGTCGAGGCCCAGTGTCTGCGGGCCGAACGCGGCCGCGTCGGTGGTCATGTGGTGCTCCATTCTTCGGTTCCCATGTCGTGGACGATCATGGGCTGCGGTGGTGTCTGGTCTGAGTTCGCCGAGCCGTCCTGCGCGACGAAGTGCTGGTGCGTGAGCTGGGTGGAGACCACCGCCAGCACGCGCATGTTGTCCGTGTTGCTCATCCGGGCGCCGGCCGTGCGTGCGCACTTCGCGAAGAGGCCGCCGACCACGGTCGGATCGAAGACTCCGGCAGCTCGGATCGCTGCCTCGGAGGTCACGTCCGCGAACCACTCGGGTGCCGGCCCCGCGAAGAAGCTGGAGGCGTCGGGAGCCCGGTAGGGCTGCTTGGGCCGGTTGAGGATCTCGTCGGGGATCAGGTCATGGAACGCTCGCTTCAGCAGGTACTTCTCCTCGAGGCCGAACAGCTTGTGGCGGGCCGGCAGCGCGTTGGCGAAGTCGACGACGTCCCGGTCGAGGAAGGGGAACCTGCCCTCGACGGAGTTGGCCATCAGCATCCGGTCCCCCTGGGGGGCGAGGATGTAGCCGGCCAGGAGCGTCGTCATCTCCAGCCACTGGGCCCGGCCCAGCGGATCCCACTTGCCGCTGTGCTCGGGCATCGCCGCGACGAGCTCCTCGCCCGTGCTGCCTGGGCCGATCGAGCCGCTCATCTCGGGGGACAGCAGGGCCTTGAGGGCCGAGGTCGAGTCCCACCGGGGCCGGTGCGACAGCGCGGGGTCGTCCGGGTCGAGGTTGCGGCCGAAGAAGCTGCGCGCGAACGCGGGCGCCTGGCCCGGGGAGCGCGCCATCCACGGGTACAGCAGCTCGGCCGCCCGCGCTCTCTTCGTGGAGGCGGGGTCACGCGACCAGAACAGTCGCACGCGTGCCTCGCGGAAGATGTCGTACCCGGCGAGGACCTCGTCGGCTCCCTCGCCGGTAACGACGACCTTGTACCCGTTGTCGCGCACGAGCTTGGACAGCAGGAACAGGGGCGCTGGGGCCGCGCGCAGGATCGGGGTCTCGGCGTGCCAGATCACCTCGGAGAAGACGTCGGCGATGTCGGCCTGCGTGACCACGATGTCGCGGTGCTCGGTCCCGAGCCGCTCGGCCATCAGCCCCTGGTAGCGGCCCTCATCGAACTCGGAGTCGGAGAACCGCAGCGAGAAGGTATGCAGCGGGGCGTCGGTGTAGTTGGCGATGACTCCAGCTGTCACCGAGGAGTCGATGCCGCCGGACAGGTACGCGCCGACCGGGACGTCGCTGCGGAGGAAGCGAAGCCGAGTGGCCTCGATGAGCCGCTCCCGCAGCGCGGCCGCGTTCTCCTCGGTGTCCTGATTGGGCTCGCGTCCCTGCTCGGGGAAGTCGATCGTCCAGTACGGCGCCGTACGGAATCCGTCGGCGTCGAAGACCGCGACGTGGCCGGGGGGCAGCTGCTGCACGCCGGCGAAGACCGTCCGGGGCGCGACGGTCGACCAGTAGGTGAACGTCTGGTCCAGGCCGACGGGGTCCAGCTCTCTCTTGATCGATGGATCGGCGAACAGCGCCTTGACCTCGGAGGCGAACGCCAGCCGGTTGCCCCGCCTGACCAGGTAGAGCGGCCGGACGCCGAGGCGGTCGCGGGAGAGCACCAGTCGGCGGCGGCGACGGTCCCAGAGCCCGATCGCCCACTGGCCGTTGAACCGGGAGAAGGCGCCCTCGCCCCACTCCTCCCACGCGTGGACGATGACCTCGGTGTCGCTTGCTGTGCGGAAGGTGTGCCCCAGGGCGCGCAGCTCCCGGCCCAGCTCGACGTAGTTGAAGATCTCGCCGTTGAACGTCACCCAGAGGGAGCCGTCCTCGTTGCACAGCGGCTGCCCGCCGCCGGCCTGGTCGATGATGGCAAGGCGGGTGTGCCCGAGGATGGCCCGGTTGTCGCGGAAGTAGCCGCTGCCGTCGGGGCCGCGGTGGCGCAGCCGACCCATCATCCCGGTGACGATGTCAACCTCGGGCTGCTGGTCGAGGTCGACGATTCCGCACACACCGCACATCAGAGGCCACCTCGCGTGCCGTTGATCAGCGCTTCCATGCTGGCTGCGTCAGCCAGGACCGATGGGTCGATCTGGTCGTCTGAGAGCACGATGCCGGCGAGGTCCTCAAGCAGGATCGCGGCCTTCACCGCCTCCAGCTGCGGATCGGCGCCTGGATCGCGCAGCGCGTCGTACTCGCGCAGGGCCTGGGTCACGGGGTCGGGATGCGGCTCGAACCGGCCGACGTTCTTGCCCGTCGGTGCACCCGACACCGGTGTGGATGGGACCGGAGACGAGACGACGGCCACAGCTGTCGCGAACTCGTCGCAGTGGGCCAGGGAGATCCGGATGTCGTGGTCGGCAACCCCCGGCAGGCCCTGCCGGACGTTGTCCGCCAGGCGGATGGCGGGCGCGCCTCGCTCATCACGGATGACCTCGATGCCACGCCAGGGCACGGGCCCCGCGGAGTCCAGGCGCAGCGCCTTTGCCACCGCTTCCTTCGCCGCCAGGCGTGCGGCCAGGTGCCGTTCGGGGTGCGCCTGTGCGGAGCAGTAGGTGACCTCGTCGGGGCTGAACCAGCGTTCGGCGAAGCGGGATCCCTCCTGGCTCATCAGCGCGGCGATGCGTGCCACGGACACGATGTCGGTGCCCACGCCGTCGATGGAGGCTGGGTGGTTCCCTCGTTCGTCCATGCGTTGGTCCTCGCTGTCCGTCTCGTCCCTGCCATTGAAGCCGCTGCTCATGCGTGGCCGCGATTCACGCGGACCTCGAGATGGCCTGCGAGCGGAGCTCTGCCTTGACCACCTTCCCACTCGAGTTCAGCGGAAGGGCATCCACGAGGTACACGGTCTCGGGGACCATGTGCGGGGCCAGCTGCGTCCGCATGAACTCGACTATCGAGTCCGGAGTGGCTGTGGACCCTGGGCGCAGCGTCGCGAAGAGGGTCACGGCCTCCCCGGCTCGGCTGTCCGGAACGCCCACGACGGCGGCCGAGACCAGGTCTGGCAGGTGAAGCGCGCAAGCCTCCACCTCCTGGCTGGAGATCCGGTAGCCCCAGGACTTGATGAAGTCGTCCTTGCGGTCGAGCACATAGATGAACCCGTCGGCGTCTACCGTGGCCAGGTCGCCGGTCCGCAGCCTCCCCTCGGGGAACTTCTCAGCCGTGCCCTCAGGGTCGCCCAAGTAGCCCGGGGAGACGTTGTCGCCGCGGGCCACGATCTCGCCGGTCTGGCCCGGCGCGACGGGGTTCCCGGCGTCGTCGACAACGCGGAGCTCAACCCCGGGAATCCCCCGGCCGATGGACCCGATCTTCTCCAGCACCAGCTCGGGGGGCAGGTAGGACAGCCGCGCGGTGGCCTCGGTCTGGCCGTACATGATGAACACGCGAGCCTGGGGCTGGGCGGCAACGAGTTCCTTGATCTGGGCCGGTGGCAGCTTCCCGCCGGCCTGCTGGATGTGCCGGAGCGAAGGGAGCGGCTTCTTGGCCAGCGTGCTGGCCCGCAGCAGCAGCTGGATCGACGACGGGACCCCAGCGAAGCCCGTGCACTGCTCCCGCTCGATCATCTCGACAGCCGTCTCCGGGTACGTGAACGTGTTGCACAGGGCCAGGCTTGCGCCCACTCGGAGGTGAGTGTGCAGCAGGGAAGTCCCGTAGCAGTAGTAGAAAGGCAGTATGACCAGCATCCGGTCATCCCTGCGCAGGCCAAGGTACTCCACGATCGAGGTCGTGTTCGCCTGGATGTTGCGGTGGGTGAGGCGGACGGCTTTGGGCCGCGACGTGGTCCCGGAGGTGAACAGGAGGACTGCGTCAGCGTGCGGATCGGTTGTCGTGTCGGATGGCCAGACCGGCTCGATGTCGTTGTCGAGCACCGCGTCGGTTATGACTGCGGTGCCGGACGGAAGGGCTGGAGCGAACCGGCGCTGTTGGCGTCGATCGAGCAGGACGGCCCTGATGCCCGCCCAGTCCGCGTTGCGCGTGACCTCCGCTGGCGTGAGGACTGCGGAGAAGGGCACCGCCACGTAGTTGAGCTTGATGGTGGCCAGGTAGGCGGCGACCCAGAATGCGGAGTTGGCGCCCATGATCCCCACGCGGGAGCCGGGCGGCAGCCCCAAGCCAGCGAGCTCCGCGGCGAGTGTGCCGGCGGCCTGCCGCAATTGCCCGTACGTATGGCTGCGCTGGGCCTCAAGGAGGGCCACGTCGTCTTCGCGGCCGGCGGCGAGCAGGAAGTCGGCCGCGTTTGTCACTTGATCCACGGGCCACCCATCAATGCCACCCGGCGCGCCCCGTCGGCACCGGTCCGTTAAGGCACCATGGTACCTGTCGCGAGGAGTGCCCCGAATCGCATGCAACTGACGCCTGGGCGCGAGTGCCGATTTCGTCGATGCTCAGGCCCATATGGCCCCTTGGCGCACTCCTGGCCGCGTCCAGACGTTTCGGGCAGGCCGGCGCCGGGTGTTAAACTCAACCTTAAGCAAGTGGGACTAGCTCTAGGAGTGCACGTGGCACTGCCCGATTCGCAGGTCAGGGATTCGATCGCTGACTTCGTCGTGACCAACTACCTGTTCGGAAAGGCGGACTCCGCCCCCGCGGCTGGGGACTCCCTGATGGGCAAGGGGATCATCGATTCGACCGGGATTCTCGAGCTGATCGAGTTCCTCGAGTCGGAGTTCCAGATCGAGGTGACCGAGGCCGAGACCATCCCGGCCAACCTTGACACGATCGACAACCTCACCGCCTTCGTGGCAGCGAAGACCGCGTAGCCCGACCAGGCCAGTTGCGGCGACCGTCGATTGCCGCAGGGGAGAGCCCGCAGGACCGTCGCCCGTCCTCTGGCGCCGCCGGAGGCGTCGGGAAGTCGCCTAGACTGCGAAGGTGACCGGGCTGGGTCTGTACACGGACGTCAGCCGTGGCTCGGGCCCCTAGCTCAATTGGCAGAGCTGCGGACTTTTAATCCGTAGGTTGCGGGTTCGAGCCCCGCGGGGCCTACTGGTGACTAATGGCCGGTGTGCTGAGCAGGCGCACCGGCCATTAGTGGTCCTCCAGTGACGCCTGCTGGGCGATGGTGGCCCGCGGCAGCCCGTAATAGCCGGGCCTGGTCCCTGTGATTCGTCTGCAGTTGGTCACGTCGGTGCCCCCACGGAACTCGAGGCTGACCGGGTCCCGATTCGGCCAGCGAACCAACGGGACTGCCCCGGGGATGCGCTTGCTCAAGAACGCGACGAAGTCGCACGTGCAGTTGTTGACGACAGCCCAGCGCCCCTGGAACCGCGCATTCCTCAACTGCCACTTCGGTCGGCGAGCAAGGGACCCGGCGGCTGCGGAACCGTCTGCGACTATGGCAAACCTCACCTATCGGGTAGCATCTGGGAATGCTGCTCCCCGTCGTCGTGTTCGCCTTCGTCGGGGCAGCTGCCCAGATGGTGGACGGGACGCTCGGGATGGGTTTCGGGGTCACGTCCGCGACGCTGCTCACGGTTCTCGGGTACTCGGCCGTTGCTGCCTCTGCTGGCACGCACGCGGCCAAGATGGGTACCACGCTCGTGTCGGGCCTGAGTCACTGGCGCGTGGGCAACGTCGATCCGCGAGTTCTGGTCGCCATCGGCCTGCCGGGCGCTGCCGGAGCGTTCGTCGGGGCGGTCCTGCTGACGCAGGTCGCGGCGTCCGCTGCGCGCATGTGGATGGGTTCGATCTTGTTCCTGCTCGGGCTTCTGATCATCGCCCGTCAGGGGTTCGGATGGAGCATGCTCCCTGCACTCCAGGCCCGCACCCGGCATCTCTGGCCAGTCGGCCTGATCGGTGGGCTTGTCGACGCCACAGGCGGCGGCGGGTGGGGTCCGGTGGCCACGCCCTCGCTGTTGCTCCTGACCAAGCACGAGCCGCACCGGGTCGTTGGTACGGTGAACGCGGCTGAGTTCCTCGTCGCGGTGTCCGCCTCAGTCGGCTTCCTGCTCGGGGCCGGGGAGTCGGGGGTCCCGTGGCTGGCCGTGCTGGGCTTGGTGAGCGGCGGCGCCGTCGTTGCGCCCTTCGCGGCCCGGCTGGCCCACCGGGCAGCGCATGCAGTCCTCGGCGTGTGCGTTGGGGGCATGGTCCTGGTGAGCAACCTCGCGGTGATCGCCAAGGGCCTCGGCCTTCCGGGTGGTCTGACGGGGCTCGTGGCTATGGCGATCGCCCTGGTCACCGCGGTGATCGCCGCGCGGGTCGGGCG
>JBAVKY010000390.1:0-4669 GCA_049688555.1 Propionicimonas sp. | reverse complement strand
TGGCCAGACCACCCTACGTCGAGGCGGCAGCCTCAGGAACCGTGACTGTCGCGATCCCTGATGGTCCCGACCGGGCACTGTGCGTGGGTCATCAACCCTCGTGTCACGCCTCCCACCGAGTAGGTCGGGAAGTTCGCATGGACCTCTACCACCAGCAGGTCGAGATCAGCGGTCCGCGAAACCAGAACGTCCAACGGGTTGCCGTAGCTGACCTCGATCGCCACCGGGACGCCGGGGTAGGCGGCGGCGAGTGGCTCGATCATCTCGGTGACGCGGTCCGTGGTGACGGCAACGGCCGAATCACGCTGCTCCTGGCTGGGTCCACCGGCGTGGAAGAACCGGCTGACCGGGGCACGGCAGACGCTGAGCACCACGACTGAGCCGCCACGCCTGCCGCACTCCTGCAACGCCCATTCCAACGCATTGGCGCCCCCCTTCGCAGCGGTGCTGACGCCGACGCCGATCAAGCCGGTTCGCTCCGGGCGTGCGGCATTGCCAGCGGTCACCACGATGACGGGGCAGTGGGCCGTCCCGGCAACCCCCACCGCGGTGGACCCGACGAACCCTCGTTCTCCGGGTGCAATTGACCGGCGGCCGAGGACGACCAGTGAGGCCGCTTCGCTGAAGTGGGCCAAGGCGGCCGCGGGGTTACCCAGCTCAACATGGGTCCGGACCCGTTCGACGGGCACGCCGAGCGCGACCGCCTCCTGAATCCCTGTCGCCAGCAGGTCCTGAGCACCCGCCCGAATTTCGTCCGGGTCGAAGACCACTCCCCAGGCGCTGTTCAGCACCGTGTCGTCCACGGCGTACAGCAGCACCAGTTCACAGCCACGGACCTTCGCCTCGTCGGCGCCGTAGGCCAGGGCACAGAGCGAGTCGTCAGAGCCATCGAATCCGACGATGACTCGCGGGGGACCGTCATACGCTTTCAGCACGCTCAGACCCTAGCGCTGGCCAGTCCCCCGAGACGGCCCTTCCGGTGTACTCGTGCGGCTCGATGACGATCACCAGGTGCCGTTTCCCCGGAGCCCACGGCGTCGGTAGCTCATCGTCGCCTCCGACGTCGAGGCGACGACTCGTGCCACGCACCAGAACGCTCCACCCGGTAGAGGTCGACTCGTCGAGGTCGTCGATCTGGAAACACACCTCAGCGCCCGCCGCCAAGCCTCCCAACAGGGTCGTGGGTGCGGTACGGAACATGATGACGCCGTCATGAAGCAGGTAGGCGACCGGCTGGATGGTCGGACCAGCCGCTGCGGCCCAGCCGACCCGTCCGACCGTCCGGGTGAGGAGGAGCTCCTGACACTCGGTCGCCGACAGGCTGATGTCATGCCCGTGCTGTTCCATGCGCCCAAGCTAGCCCGGTCGGCTCAGTGCTTCCAAGAGTCACCGACGAAGCTGGGCGGTTCAGTCCCTGCCGGCGAAGAAGGTCCGGCCCTTCAACTTGAGGGCCAACTGGTCGTCCAGTTCGTCGGCCACGCGCGTCATGGCGTCCAGAGCCTGGCGGAGGTGGGCAGGGACGAACGGCTGCGCCAGCAGCGAAATGCTCGCGAACACCCGGTCACGGATCAGCAGGAATCGGACGAAACGCACCTGTGTATTGAGGTCGCTCAGCACCTCCATGGCGCGACTGCGTCCTTCGATGTCCTGCACCAGGGGCGAGAACACAATCACCTCCCGGGTGTCGGGAGTGCAGCGGACGAAAACCATGGCACTCCCGACGCGGAGCGCGAAGTCACCGTCGGGGTCCCTGAGAGGTTCGTGTCCCAGCGCGTCGGCGAGTTCGGCGGCGACCAGAGCGGACAGTGCTGACAGTGACGAGGCGCTGATCGCGACAGCGTCCTGATCGGCGTGGTCCGGGGTGGGCAACTCGCGAGGCAGCTGCGGGGCCAGCACTTCGGCCAGCTGGTCCGGAGCGAGGAACGCCGGATGAGGCACTGCGAAGACCCCGCGTAGCGTCGCCACAGCCCGATCCGCGATCGCCTGGGACGCTTCTTGCGGCATCACGAACGAGTGATTGAGGCGGGGGAAGTCCCTGTCCAGCGCGGGGGCCTCCCAGCCCAAGTCGTCGAGCAACTGCAATTTCGCCGGTTCGAGCTGGAAGGCTTCGGCGAGCACCGCGTTGCCCGATGCCTCGGCGAGGATACTGCGGTCGGCCCGGCAACCAAACCGTACGAACGGCACTTGGCCAGGCTTCTCCGTTGCGATGGCTCCAACGGTCAGCGAACCGCCCTGGTCCATCACCGACACCACGTCGCCGAGGCGCTCGGCGAAGGCGTGCCACGCGTCGTCGATAGCCTGCTCAAGATCGAATTCGTTCATGGGGGCTGACACGAGGTGCTCCTTCCGCGCTGGCGTCCCCAACCTAGTCCACCGCACAGGGGGAGGATCTGGCCTGGAAGTCACTGGCGTTTAGGATGAGCCCGCCATGTCACAGCCAGCGACTGCCCCGGTCACCCGCAACCACCTGATCGATCTCGCCCGCGTAGGGTCGGTCGTCGTCGTGGTCATCTTCCACACCTTGTTGTGGGTCATCGAGATGGTGGATGGCCAGATCACCGTGGTGCCGTGGGCACCAGGGCCAGGGTGGTGGTTCGCCAGCTGGTTCTTCGCCATCATTCCTGTGTTCTTCGTCGCCGCCGGCTTCGCGAACACCGTCATCGTGGACGGCGCGCGGGCGCGCGGGATCACGTGGAGCCGGTACCTCGTCGAGCGCGGGACGCGACTTGTCGGCCCGCTCAGCCTGTTCATCGCCGTCTTCGTGCTCGTCAGTTCCGTGCCCGCCTGGTTCGGGGCGCTGGGCCCGGCCACCGCGCTGAGTCGCCAGTTCGCGCAGCTGCTGTGGTTCCTGGTTGTCCACTTCGGGCTGCTGCTGGGGGCCCCACTACTGGTTGGAGTCTTCGACCGATTCGGGGCGTGGAGCATGCTTCCGCTCGTGGCACTGGCCGTGGCGGTAGACGTCGTGGTGCGGCAGACCGGCCAGTTCGATCTGCAATGGCTGAACCTCGCGGTGATCTGGCCGCTAGCCCACCAGTGTGGAGTCGCCTACCACCGGGGGTGGTTTCGACACTGGTCGGTGTGGCGCAATCTGCTGCTGCTGGCGGGGTGCGCGGCGCTGCTGGTAGCCATGGTGTTCGGTCTTGACTACCCACCTGCTGCCGTTGCCTGGGCTGATGTCCTCGTGGCGAACCTGCAGCCGCCCACCGTGGCTGTCCTGGTGTTGGGACTGGCCCAAGCGAGCGCACTGGGTCTGGCCGAGCACCACGGCCTGGCCGGCGACCTGCCTGTCAGATGGTTGACTCCGCTGCGGGTGGCGAACGCCCTGCTCTTCACTGTGTATCTCTGGCACATTCCGGTGATCGTGCTAGCTGGAGCCATCCTCGCCGGGGGGGCCCTGCTGTGGCCGGGTGCGGCCTCGGCGCTGCTCAGCCAACCGGTGTTCCTGGTTCTGGTGCTTTCGTTGGTGCTGGGCCTGGTTCCGATGATCGGCCGGCTGGAATGGCGCCTGATACCCCCCATGGCACCCGACGCGCCCGGACGGGGACGAGCACCCCTGGCCTTCGTCGTGCTGTGGGCAGGCGTCACCGCGGTTTGGCAGTGCGGTGCGGTCATCCATCCCGAGGCGCTGGCCTCGACGGCGTCCGTGGGCCTGCTGTTCGCCGGCATCGCCCTGGTGTCCAGGGCCGCGCGACCCCCGGTCGACGCCGCTGGCTAGACTTCATCAGTCCACCGCCGTCGACCGGGAAGGACGCAATGGACCCGACTCAGTGGGAGGCGCCGTTCCCCGTCATCGTTGGCGCGCTGTTCCTCATCGTCATGCTCCGTGCCAACGGCACATATTGGGTCGGGCGCCTCGGCGTTGAGCGGGCTCAGCGCACCCGGTTGGCGGCAGCCCTGGAATCACCCGGCTACCGGAAGGCGGCGCGTCGCCTGAATGAGTACGGCGCACCGCTTATCACCTTCTCGTTCCTCACGGTCGGCTTCCAGACCCTGGCGAACCTAGCGGCAGGTGCGACGGCGATGCCCTTGGGACGCTACCTGCCAGCCGTCACACTCGGTGCCGTGTTGTGGGCCTTCCTGTACGCCGCTCTCGGCACCGTCGGCGTTGACCTGCTGGGCAGGCTCTGGGCAGTCTCGCCGCTTCTGGCGGTGGGCGTTGGCGTCGTTGCTGGGATCGGCTTCATGGTCTGGGTCACCTGGCGGCACCGGAAGGCGCAAGCCAGCTGAATGCTCAGCCAACGCCACCCCGGTGGTCTCTTACCGCCAGACTGGATCAGCTGCAACCGCTCGTCGAACCGCACCCTTCGCAGACGTAGCACGAACCGCTAGGACGCATCTTGGTGCCACAGGTGAGGCAGAGCGGTGCGTCCACCTTCAGCCCCGTGAGGGCTGCCAACACATCGGCGGTGCTGGTCGGCGACTCCACCAGAGCAGGCTGGATCGGCCCAGCGCCGTCGAGATGGAGGTCGTCGGCCGCGTCATTCTTCAGCGCCTCCGACTCGATCATGTCGGCCTCGTCCTCGTCGGAGAGGTACGAACCGGTTTGAACGTACCGGGCACGTTCCGCCGCGGTGTAGATCCCCAACTCGGCCCGCTCATCGAAGGACAGGTAGTCCAGGGCGAGGCGACGGAAGATGTAGTCCATGATCGACTGCGCCATCCGGACGTC
>JBAVKY010000389.1:0-1726 GCA_049688555.1 Propionicimonas sp. | reverse complement strand
GCTCAAGCCTCATCAAGGAAGCGGTCGAGCACCCGACACCCGAACTCCAACGACTCGATCGGGACCCGCTCGTCCACCCCATGGAACAGCGCCACGAAGTCGAGCTCGGGTGGCAACCGCAGCGGGGCGAACCCGAAACAGCGGACGCCGAGCTTCGACCACGCCTTGGCATCCGTGCCGCCGCTCATCATGAACGGGACGGCGAGGGCGCCGGGATCCTCAGCCTGCAACGACCGGATCATGGCACCGACTAGGTCGCCATCGAAACTCGTCTCGACCGCGATGTCGCCGGTGGCGACCTCGTAGCGCACCTTGTCGCCGATGAGTTCGGAGATGGTGGCGTAGAACTCGTCCTCGAAGCCAGGGATGAAACGGCCGTCCACTCCGGCGGTCGCCGCTCCCGGAATCACGTTCACCTTGTAGCCGGCGTGCAGCATCGTCGGGTTGGCCGTGTTCGACATCGTCGCGCCAACCATGCGGGCGATCGAGCCGAGGCGCGCCAGGCTTTCCTCGGCGGTGGCCGCGTTGATCGTGATGCCCAGGGCGTCCTCCACCGCGTCCAGGAACTGCTGCTGCGCTGGACGAATCCGGACGGGCCACTGGTAGCTTCCGACTCGCGCGACCGCCTCGGCAAGCCTGGTGACCGCGTTGTCGCTGTTGCGCATCGAACCGTGTCCGGCGGTGCCGCGGGCGATCAGGTTGAGCCAAGCGATGCCCTTCTCCGCCGTCTGAATCAGGTAGAGGCGCCGGTCGTTGAGGGTCAGCGAGAAGCCGCCCACTTCACCAATCGCCTCGGAGCAGTCTGCGATGAACCCGGGATGGTTTTCTGCCAGCCAGCCAGAGCCCTGGCGGCCGCCAGCCTCTTCGTCCGCCGTGAACACCAACCGGATCGGACGCCGGGTGGCTCGTCCGGTGCGAACGCGCTCCCGGATGGTGGCCAGGATGATCGCGTCGAAGTCCTTCATGTCGACTGCCCCGCGGCCCCAGATGAAGCCATCGCGGGTCTCGCCGGCGAAAGGATCCACCTGCCAGTCGGCAGCAACGGCCGGCACGACGTCGGTGTGGCCATGAATCAGCAACGGCGGCAGGGAAGGATCGCAACCGTCAGGCTCCCAGTGGGCGATCAGGTTCGCCCGTCCGGGAGCCGATTCGAGGATCGTCGAGGCGATTCCCACCTCGTCGAGCCGCGCGGCGATGTATTCGGTGGCCTCGCGCTCCCCCGCCGACCCACTTGGCCCGTAGTTGGAGGTGTCGAAGCGGATCAGGTCACCACAGAACGTCACGACCTCGTCGTGGGCGAGTGCTGGCATGCTCATCCCCCCATCATCACCCAATGCCGCATACCGTCCGAGAGTTGGCGTACCGTTTCGCCAACCAGCCGGGGGCGTTGCTATAGTTTCCAAGCTGTCCGGGCGATCCTCGGGCACACCCTGTCCGGGTGGCGGAATAGGTAGACGCGCTAGCTTGAGGTGCTAGTGCCCTTTATCGGGCGTGGAGGTTCAAGTCCTCTCTCGGACACTCGTCGATTGTGGCTCTGACTAGGGTAAATAGTCAGAGCCACTGTCGCACCTGGACCCTTGCACAACATATGCACAACATCTCCGGGGCAGACCGGTCCCTTGGTGGGCAGGTGTGTGCAGGAGTGGGCAGCCCGGTCAGCTGAAGAAGCTGAGGTTCGGCAGGAGCCGGTCTGCTGCGTCGATGATGCTGCGGGACTGGGCCACGG
>JBAVKY010000388.1:0-5031 GCA_049688555.1 Propionicimonas sp. | reverse complement strand
ACCGTGCTGAGGGACCCCGGCTCCATCGCGCTGGCCAGTCGGGCGACCGTGGTGCCGGCGTCGAAAATGGCCGACGAACTGGGGCCGCCGGGCAGAAAAGCCAGCGCGGCCTGGGCGATCCGCGTCTTCTGGGCGACGAACGCCGGCTCCCGCTCATTGACCGCGGATTCGACGACGGAAAGCGACTCGGCCACGACGGCGCCGCCATGGACGCGGCGCAGGATCCCGCGCCGGTCGAGGGCGTCGAGATCCCTGCGGATGGTTTCGGTGGTGACGGCGAAGCGCCCCGCGAGCTCGGCGACCGAGACCCGTTCGTGCCGCAGGGCGAGATTCACGATGACCCGCTGTCGCTCTTCGGCGTACATCGTCCCTCCTCAGCGTCCCTGTCGATGTTGCTATGTATTGTTTTACTCTTCTTTGCTTGGTATTGCAACCCCTGCGGCGAGAAGTCTCATGGTTTCTTGTGGGTAAGGGCTCTCGGTGTCCGCGAACAGACTAAAGGCCCCTGCCGACTGGCAGGGGCCTTTAGGCGCGCACGTGGCGCAATTCTTAGCCGTAGGTGCGCTCGTCTGAGAACAGGCTGCTGACCGATTCCCCGCAGTTGATCCGCTTGACCGCCTCGGCGAACAGCGGCGCCACAGAAGCGACGGTCAGGTTGGCCAGGCCCGTAGGCGGTGGGACGGTGTTGGTGGTGACGATCTCGGTGATGTCCGGCTCGGCCTGCAGCCGCTCGATCGCCCGTCCCGTGAACAGTCCGTGGGTGCAGGCCACGGAGATCGAACGGACGCCGTACCGCCGTACCGCCTCGAGCAGTTCCACCACCGAACCGGCAGTGGCGATCTCGTCGTCGAGGATGATCACGTCCTTGCCCGCCACGTCACCGACGATGGTGTCGATGATGACCGTGTCATCGGACTGGCGCTGCTTCGAGCCGGCAGCCATGCCGACGCCCAGCATCCGCGAGAAACGCCCAGCCTCCTTGGCGTTGCCGAAGTCGGGCGACACCACGACCGTGTTCGACAGGTCACGGGTGCGGAAGTGATCCGCCAACACCGGCAGGGCGGTCAGGTGATCGACCGGAACCGAGAAGAAGCCGTGCACCTGCTGGGCATGCAATGCCATGGTGAGCACCCGGTTGGCGCCGGCAGTGTGCAGCAGGTCGGCCACCAGACGGCCACCGATGGAGATCCGCGGTGCGTCCTTCTTGTCGGAACGTGCGTACGCGTAGTGGGGCATGACGACCGTGACGTGATCGGCCGAGGCGCCGCGGGCGGCGTCCACCATCATCAGCAGCTCCATCAGGTTCTCCTGAACCGGCGGCACCAGCGGCTGGACGATGTAGACGTCACGGCGGCGGCAATTCGCGCGCAGCTGGACCTGCAAGCAGTCGTTGGAGAACCGGGAGAGCCGGGATGGTGACAACTCGAGCCCGAGGATGGCGCACATCTCCTCGGCGAATTCGCGGTGGGCATGCCCGGAGAAGACGGTGATGTCAGTCACGGGCAGACAATCTACCGGTCGTGGCGTCGCCTGCTGAGCAGGTCCCATCCGCCCGCGGTCGGACGCTGACCCCCGGGTCCCCCACGCCAACGCCCACACCGCGCCAACGCCAGCGCCGCCTCCCTCGGGCGGGCGTTCAGCGGCCCGGGCGCGCCCAGTCTCGAACCGGGGGCTCAGCCTCGAACCGGTAGCTCAGCCCTCGAACCGGTAGCCCAGCCCACGGACCGTCAGCAGCAGCTGAGGCTCGGCCGGGTTCTGTTCGATCTTGGCCCGCAACCGCTTCACGTGAACGTCCAAGGTCTTGGTGTCGCCGACGTAGTCAGGCCCCCACACTCGGTCGATCAGTTGGCCGCGGGTCAGCACCCGTCCGTTGTTACGCAGCAGAAGTTCCAGCAGCTCGAACTCCTTCAGGGCCAGCTTGACCGGTTCGCCGCGGACGGTGATGTCGTGCCGCTCGAGATCCATCCGGACGCCGCCGGCCTCGACCACGTCGGGTAGCAGTTCCACGTCGGCGCCCCGCCGCAGCACGGCGCGGATGCGCGCGACCAGTTCCCGGTGGCTGAAGGGTTTGGTGACGTAGTCGTCGGCACCCAACTCCAGCCCCACGACCGTGTCGATCTCTGAGTCCCGGGCTGTCACCATGATGATCGGGACGTTGCTGACGGCCCTGAGCTGGCGACACACCTCCGTGCCCGGCATTCCCGGCATCATCACGTCGAGCAGCACGATGTCGGCGCCCGTCCGCTCGAAGCTCGCCAGGCCGGCGGCACCGTCGGCAGCCTCGCTCACCTCGAAACCCTCACGCCGCAGCATGTAGCCCAGGGTGTCCCGATACGTCTCCTCGTCCTCGATCATGAGCACCCTCGTCATGGGCGATCCCTTTCTGGGTTGTACTGGGGAAGCCTGAGGGTGAAGGTCGAGCCGCTGCCCAGCTTGCTCCACGCGGCGACGTCGCCGCCGTGGGCCGCGGCGACATGCTTCACGATGGAGAGCCCCAGCCCGGTGCCCCCATGGGCGCGGCTGCGGCCCTGATCGACGCGGTAGAAGCGTTCGAAGACGCGGTCGAGGTCGCCCTCGGCGATTCCGATGCCGTTGTCACTGACCCGCAGTTCGACGTTACCCTCGGCACCTTCGCGCGTCGTGATCACCACGCGCGCCCCGGGTTCGGAGTACGCGATCGCGTTCTGCACCAGGTTGGTCAGAGCCGCCTCGAGCTGGCTGGCATCGCCGAGCACCATCAGGCCGGTCTCACCACCTGAGGTCACCGAGACCCGGCCACGGTCGGCCTGGGCATGGCAGCGCTGCACCGAGCCGGCGACCACCGTATCGAGGCGGACGGGCTCGGCGGCGAGCATCGGATCCTCCGACTGCAGTCGGGACAGCGCGATGATCTGAGAGACGAGTTCGTTCAGTCGGTGCGACTCGGAGTCCAGCCGCGCGACGAACGTCCGCACCGCCTCGGGATCGTCGGCCGCCGCAGCCATGGCTTCGGCGAGCAGGATGATCGCACCGATCGGGGTCTTCAGCTCGTGAGTGATGTTGGCCACGAAGTCGCGCCTGGTTTCGGTGAAGCGCTGGTCGGCCGACCGATCCTCGCCGCTGATCAGCACGTTCCCGTCCGGGAGCGCCGTGATCACGACCTCGAGTTGCAGCGGCGGAATGGCCGACCCGCGGGACAGCCCCACGCGAAAGGACACCGCCTCGCGGGTGCGTCCGACCTTCGCCGCCGCGCCGGCGACCTGCTCCGAGGCCAGTCGGGTGGCCCGCACCAGCCCGCTGGCGCGGGCGAACGGGCTGCTCACCAGGACGGAGCCGTCTGCATCCAGCACCACCACCGCAGCCTTCAGGTTCTCGACGACAGCGAGCAACTGGGCGTTGGCCGCCATGACGTGGGGGTGGTAGGTCTGCCGGGAGCGCATCGTCCACCACGACAGCAACCCGGCGATCGCCGCACCGGCCACGAGACCAAGCAGTGCCGCGGCAATGGGTGTCATGCTCCGGATTCTAGGGGTACGCCCGACCGCTGCCGACCGGCCCCGCGGCGGCCCCACCGTCGATCTTGGGGCAAGATTCACCTGGAGTTCACCGGCTGTTCTCCGGACAGCAGCGGAGCGCGGCCACGGCCTGCTTAGGGTGGTAGCCGGACTGCCAGCGAAATCGGGCCCACCGGCCCGGGAGAAGGATGTGCGCGCATGCGTGACAGTTACCACGAGAGCCTTGAGAGCGTCGTCACCGACCTTGTCAGGATGTCCGACATGGTCAGGGACAGCGTCGGCGGGGCTACCAGGGCACTGCTGGAGGCGGATCTCGCCCTCGCCGAGGACGTCATCAGTGCGGACGCCAAGATCGATGAGCTTCACGACGAGCTGGAATCCCGCTGCTTCACGCTGCTGGCCCGACAGGCCCCGGTCGCCGGCGAACTCCGGACGGTGGTGGCAGCGCTGCGCATGGACGCCGACCTGGCCCGGATGGGGGACCTCGCCGCCCACATCGCCAAGATCGCGCGGATGCGCTACCCCGCGAAGGCGGTGCCGGAAGGTCTGGTGCCGAACATCAGCCTGATGGCCCGGGTGTCCGAAGAGATGGTGGCGACCGCCGGCCGCTCGCTGAGCGAGCGCAACGCCCACGACGCCGGCCGGCTGGCCGACAACGACGAAGAGATCGACGAACTGCGCCGCAGCCAGTTCCGGTTGATGCTGGCGCCCGAGTGGCCGTACGGCGTGGAGGCGGCCGTCGACGTGTCGCTGCTGGGCCGCTACTACGAGCGGATCGCCGACCACGCCGTGCTGATGGCCTCCCGGGTGATCTACATCATCACCGGGCTGCTGCCCGAGGGCGAGCGGTGGCCGTCCGCCTGAGCTGACTGCACCGCCTGAACGAGCACCACTCAGGCCTGACAACACCACCCAGGCCTGACAAGCACCCCCCGGGCCTGACAAGCACCCCCCGGGCCTGACAAGCACCACCCAGCGCGAAGACGTTGCGCTGGGTGGTGCTTGCCGCTACTTCTTGCCCTGGTTCTTGACCGCTTCGATCGAGGCCGCGGCCGCTTCGGGGTCAAGGTACCGTCCGCCCGGGGTCAGCGGACGCAGGTCGTCGTCCAGCTCGTAGAGCAGTGGGATACCCGTCGGGATGTTGAGCCCGGCGATGTCGGCGTCGCTGATCCCGTCCAGGTGCTTCACCAGCGCCCGCAGCGAGTTGCCGTGCGCGGCGATCAGCGTCACCTTGTTCGCCCGCAGATCGGGGACGATCGAGTCGTACCAGTAGGGCAGCATCCGCACCACGACATCGGCCAGGCACTCGGTGAGCGGACGGGCCTCGCTCGGCAGCTCGGCGTAGCGAGCATCGGAGAACAGCGACCACTCGTCATCGGCGGCGATGGGGGGCGGCGGGGTGTCGTACGAGCGGCGCCACAGCATGAACTGCTCCTCGCCGTACTCGGCCAGGGTTTGCGCCTTGTTCTTACCCTGCAGCGCCCCGTAGTGGCGCTCGTTCAGCCGCCAGGATCGCCGGACGGGGATCCAGTGACGG
>JBAVKY010000387.1:0-2406 GCA_049688555.1 Propionicimonas sp. | reverse complement strand
GTCCGGGACGTGGCGGGAATCGCGTCCGGACAAGCGCCGGCCGGCACCACCATCTCTGGGGTCGCGGTCTCCGAGCATGACGGCACCAGCTACTGGCTGGTGATGAACATCGGCGACTCGCGGACGTACCTGCTGGCCGACGGTGCCCTCGAGCAGATCAGCGTCGACCATTCCGCCGTCCAGGAACTGATCGACGAGGGGCGACTCGCCGCCGCAGACGCCGAACGCCACCCCGAACGGCACGTGATCACCAAGGCGGTGGGCGCCGGCTCCCACGCCGAGCCGGACTACTGGTTGATCCCGGCCGGCCGCGGCGACCGGCTGCTGGTCTGCTCCGACGGCCTCAGCAAGGAGGTCTCGTTCGAGCTCATCCAGCGGGTGCTGAGCGAGGAGTCCGACCCGGACGCGGCGGCGGCTCGGTTGGTGCAGGAGGCACTGCTGCACGGTGGCCGCGACAACGTCTCGGTGATCATCGTGGATGCTTTGAGCGTGCTCGAAGGCGAGAGCCAAACCGTCCCGTCCGCCATCCCGGAGGCGGACGAAGACACCATCCCGCGCGCACCGACCGAGGAAGGAGCCACTCGTGGCGAGTCATAGTCCCGGCGATTGGTACGGGGTGGTCACCCCGGCCGGGGTAGCACTGCTGCCCCCTGATACCCCGTTGCCCGTGGTCGAGCGAGTCTGGGCCGAACTCAGGGAGGGGCACGGGCTGGGCTCCGTGATCGAGGGTCTCGTCGAGGCGTTCGGTGCCAGCCTCCGTAGCCTGCCAGCCTTCGGCGTGCTTTCCCTGGCCGAGGATGCCGGGGTGAGGGTTGCGCTGCGTGGCGACATCACGGTCGCGCTGTGGCCGGGAACCGCGAGCGAGCCCACCGTCGTGTCGGGCCTCGGGGTCTCCACCTGGAATGAGCGAGCCCTGGCCGACGTGAGTCGTGCGGAGCTCTCAATCCCCAGCGCCACGGGCGTGGACCCGCTGCCAATGGTCGATGGCATCGTGCGCTGCGGGCTGCTCACCTTCGTGGTCGGCCAGCGGCCGACCCAGCCAGTGGGACCCCCGCCTGCGCCTACGCCCGAGCACCATCCTGCGGCGGAAGTGCCGCCGCCTGCTCAGGTTCCCCCGGAGTCGGAGGTACCGAAGTCGGAGGGACCGCAACCAGAGGTGCCGCAACCGGTGTTCGCCTGGCACCCCGAACCCGGGGAAGCCGATCCAGAGATCCTTTCGCCGGCGGCGCCGGTTGCCAGCGGTCCGGCGTCGACGACCGTCATGCCCGTGATCGATCCCGACGAGGCCGACGAGGCCGACGAGGCCGAGCGGCAGCCGGCCCTGCAGGTCGCTCGGGCGGCCGAAACCATGGTTGCCGCCGACGTACCCTCCGACTACGACCGCCTCCTGTTCGGCGAGACGGTGCTGTCCTCGGTGGAGGCTGCCGCCGTCCGAGTGGAGGATCCGGAGGACACGACCGGCGGCCCGGCGCACCCCGCCCAAGCGTCCCACTCGGCCCTCGCGCCGGAGCGTCCCGCCTGGCAGGTGCCGGGGCCACCCCCACCACCCTTGGCAGGGGGACATGCCGGACTTCCAGGCTTCCCGCCACCGCCACCGCCTCCGCCACCACCACCGCCACCACCACCGGAGGCCGCTCCGGCGCAGGCCTGGGCCGACCACGACGGGCAGACCGTGCTGGTGGAACAGCTTCACGTGGCCAAGGGATTCGGCACCCACCTGACCCCACCGCCCTCGACGCCCGAATACCCGGTGCTCCACCTTCCAGGCCGTACACCCCTGCGGCTTGACCGGTCGGCGATCGTCGGGACGCGGCCCAGGATGGCCCGGGTCCAAGAGGGCAATGCGCCTCACCTGGTCACCGTCGACAGCCCCAAGGGCGAGATCTCGCGTAGTCATGTCGAGCTGAGGCTCGAAGGAACCACGGTGCTCGCCGTCGACCTGAACTCGACCAACGGGACGATGCTGGTTCGGTCCGGCATGGAACCGGTGCGCCTTCAACCGGGAGAGCCCAGCATGTTGGTGCCCGGGGACCGGATCGATCTGGGTGAAGGCATCCTGCTGAGCTTCGAGGGCCTGGCATGAGCCCTCGCCCGCCAGCCCCGCCACCCCTACTGCCGGGGTTCACCCACGTCCGTCACCTAGGGTCGGGGGGCTTCGCCGACGTCTACCTGTACGAGGAGACGCTGCTGGGACGCAAGGTCGCGGTCAAGGTGCTGTTGGCCGGCGAGCTGATGGCGGCCGCGTTGGAGAACTTCACCAACGAGGCCAACCTGATGGCTCAGCTCTCCAACCACCCGTCGATCGTCTCGGTGTACCAGGCGGGCGTTTCCGATGACGGCCGGCCATTCATCGTGATGGGGTACTGCTCGCGGCCCAACCTGCAGGCGCGCGATCGAGCGGGTCGG
>JBAVKY010000386.1:0-1928 GCA_049688555.1 Propionicimonas sp. | reverse complement strand
AGGGGGCGTCGCCGTCGTCCGGGTTGGACATGATCTCACCCTCGATGGGTGGGTAGCCCGGCTCCGTGTTCAGCATCACTACGCCGGCCGCTCCGGCCTGCTGGCCATAGATCGGCTTGGCCACGCGGGCACAGTCCCCGCGGGTCACCACCGCGAGCTGGTTCTTCCCCGCCGCGATCCCAGCAGCGGTGTAGGCGGCCGTGGAGCAGCCCAGTGACTCGTCCTCGAGGGTGCCAGCCTCGTCCGTGAGCACCACAAGCGTCAGGGTCTCCGACGGCAGCGACGCCCCGTTGGAGTTGCTGGCCGCCAAGGTCGTGCCCGAGAAACTCAGGGTGGCCCCCGCGAGGGTCTTGGTGCTGTCCACGGCGGCGACCGCGATCACGCCGTCCGCCGCTCCCGGCGAACCCACGATGTAGGGGCTGGCACCAGCGTTGCCGGCGCTCGCCACGACGACGATGCCGGCCCCCACCGCGTTCGAGGCCGCGACCGAAACCGGGTCGTCCTTGGTGCCGAAGTCGGAGCCCAACGACAGGTTGATGACGTCCATGTCATGGGCGACGGCCCAGTCGATCGCCTCAGTCGTGACGTCGGTGCTGCCGTTGCAGCCGAACACCCGCAGCGCGTACAGGTCGGCCTGGGGTGCGACGCCTGGGCCCACCGTGAACGAGTTCGCCGCAGTGGTGGCGTCATAGGGCCCGGTGAAGGCCGTTCCGTCCGCCCTCACACCGCCACCAGCCGCAGTCCCCGCGACGTGGCTGCCGTGTCCGTTGCAGTCCCGCGGATTGTCATCGGCGTGCGCGACGAGTTGCGGCGAGCCGACAGCCGCGTCGGCATCGTAGTCGTCGCCGACGAAGTCGTAGCCGCCTTTGACGCGCGGTGCGCCCTGTCCGAACTGGGCAGGGTCGATGGCGTCCTTAGCTGCCGCGAAGGCCTCAGGAGTGCCGAGGCCGCCGAACGTGGCGTGGGTGTAATCGATGCCCGTGTCGATGACCGCCACCTTCACGCCCTTGCCGGTGAAGCCCGTCTCTTTCCACACCTGCGGCACGCCGAGGTAAGGAACCGCGGTCACGTTCTCGATCGTCTGAACGCTCACAGCGTGCACCCCGGCCACCCCGGGTAGAGCGGCCACGGACTCGACCTGCTTGCTGGGCAGGGTGACCCGCAGGCCGTTGTAGGCCGACTGCAGCTCCGACTCGATCTTGCCGCCCCTGCTCTTGATGGTCTTGGCAAGGACCGCCTGCGCCTGCCGCAGGTCCTGTTTGACCGCGGAGCGTTCTTGGCGGGTGAGCGTGCGTCCCTTCCGTGCCTGGACGACCGCGACCGGATCCCCGGTCAGTTGCACCATCACGCGGACCTTCCCGTCCGTGGAGACCGAGCGCGGCTTGACGCTGGTCTTCAGCACACTGGTCGGCTCGGTCTTCTCGAAGCGGGTCGACCGCCCCGACGGGTCCACCGTCTCGGCATGAGCGAGGGAAGGACAAGCCAGGGCAACAATGCCGGCGACGACCAGGACGCGTTTGTACACGGGAACCGGGCTTTCTGGTTGGAGCACGAGAGAAGACAGTCTGCTGCGCAGGCTAGGGAGCCTGCTGGCCGCCCGTCAACGATCTTGCCCCTCGGCCACCTGCCCGCTGGTTGGGCTGGCGCGTGGTCTGGAAGGTGACGGTCGGCGTTTTCACTGCCGGACGGCCTGGAAAGGGCCACAGTGGAGCTATGGCAACCACGCGACCTACTCTCACCTTCCTCGGCGCGGCCGGCACGGTCACCGGTTCGAAGTACTTGGTCCAAGTCGGACAGCGATTCATTCTCGTCGATGCGGGCATGTTCCAGGGTGAGAAGGAATTGCGCGAACTCAACTGGGCGGAGTTCCCCGTCCCCCCCGAGCGGATCAGCGACATCCTGATCACCCACGCCCACATGGACCACGT
>JBAVKY010000385.1:0-1775 GCA_049688555.1 Propionicimonas sp. | reverse complement strand
TCTCCGGATTGGCTCCCGGAGCGAACGGCTGGCCAGCTTGGTGGCCGCACGGGAACGATCCCGTCGCCTTGCCGTAGACCACGTTCGACGTGATCGTCAGTACCGACTGGGTCGGGACGGCGTCGCGATAGAGCCTGATAGCGCGGATCTTGTCCATCACGGTCGAGACCACCAGCTTGGCCAGGTCGTCGGCACGGTCATCGTCGTTGCCGTACATCGGGAACTCGCCGACCGTCTGGTAGTCGACCACGAGGCCGGTCGCATCTTTGACGGGGGTGACCGTGGCGTACTTGATCGCCGCCAGCGAGTCGGCCACGATCGACAGACCCGCGATGCCGCAGCCCATCGTCCGCACGATCTCGTCGTCGTGCAGCGCCATCTCGATCGCCTCGTAGGCGTACTTGTCGTGGCTGTAGTGGATGATGTTCAGCGCCTCGACGTAAGTCCCGACGGCCCAGTCCAGCATCGCGTCGTACTTGGCCCAGACGGTGTCGAAGTCCAGCGGCCCGTCGCCCTCGATGGGGGCGAAACCGGTAGCGATCTGCTTGCCGGACATTTCGTCCCGGCCGCCATTGATCGCGTAGAGCAGGGCCTTCGCCGCATTGAGGCGGGCGCCGAAGAACTGCATCTGCTTGCCGATCGCCATCGGGGAGACGCAGCAGGCGATGGCGGTATCGTCGCCCCAGTGGCACCGGATCTCGGCGTCGGACTCGTACTGGAGGGCCGAGGTTTCGATCGAGATCAGGCTGCAGAACTCCTTGTAGCCGGTTGGCAGGCTGACATCCCAGTAGACGGTGATGTTCGGCTCGGGTGCGGGGCCCAGGTTGCGTAGGGTCTGCAGAAGCCGGAAGGAGGTCTTGGTGACCAGCGTGCGCCCGTCGTTGGCGAAGCCGCCGTCGGACCAGGTGGCCCAGTAGGGATCGCCCGAGAAAATCTGGTCGTAGTCGATGGTGCGCAGGAACCGGACGATCCGAAGCTTGGTCACCAGGGCGTCGATGACCTCCTGGGCCTGGGATTCGGTGAGCAGGCCCGCGGCCAGGTCACGCTCCGCGTAGATGTCGAAGAAGCCCGACAGCCGACCGAAGCTCATGGCGGCGCCATCCTGCGACTTCACCGAGGCGAGATAGGCGAGGTAGGTCCACTGCACGGCCTCGATGAAGGTTCTGGCCGGACGGGACAGGTCGAAGCCGTACTGCTCGCCGAGGTTCTTCAGCTTCTTCAGCGCCTTGACCTGCTCTGCGTGCTCCTCGCGGAAGCGGGCCCAGTCCTCCGAGAAGGGCCGATCGACGACCGAGTCCTTGTCCTTCAGCTTCTCGGCGATCAGGCGATCCACACCGTAAAGCGCGACGCGGCGGTAGTCACCGATGATCCGTCCGCGACCGTAGGCATCCGGTAGGCCGGTGACGATGTGGGAGCTTCGGGCGGCCCGGATCCGCGGGGTGTACATGTCGAAGACCGCCTCGTTGTGGGTCTTGCGGTACTTGGTGTAGATCTCCTTGACCCGCTGGTCAGGTTCCAGACCGGCTTCCTTGATCGCGGTCTCCACCATGCGCCAACCGCCTGCCGGCATCATCGGGCGCTTCAGCGGGACGTCGGTCTGCAGGCCGACCACGACGTCGTCCTCGTCGCAGATGTAGCCGGGGGGGAAGGCGTCCACGTCACCGGGAATGTGGGTCTCGACGTCGTAGACGCGCTTAGCACGCTCGACGGCGAGGTAGTCATTCAGCAGGGTCTGCCACACGCGCAGGGTCTTCTCCGTCGGTCCCGCAAGGAAC
>JBAVKY010000384.1:0-6776 GCA_049688555.1 Propionicimonas sp. | reverse complement strand
CGGAAGACATGGTGTCCCGGATCGGTCAGGAGAATGTCCCGACCCGGTTGGGACCGCTGCCTCAGGCGCCCGACAAGGCAGGCGCGCGACAGTCCTGCTGTCCACTCCCACACCACAGCGAAGGGATGCCCCATGGACTCCACCACGCACACCACGCCCAGCGCCCGACCCACCACCCGGCGCCGGCCGGCCCGGCTGAAGGCTCCCGCCGCGCTCGCGGTGATTGCCCTGTCCACCGTCGGAGCCCTCGCACCGGTATCGGCGGCGCCCGCCGAGCACGGCGTCTTCCAGGAGGACTTCACCGGGACCTCGCCGTTCGCGGCCGACTCGGACACGGGACGGTGCGTCGGGTACGCCGGCACCGCGACGGAGACCCGCACCGGTTCGTACAGGGCCTTGACGCCCGGCACAGGGCGACGCAGCGAAGAACTCAAGGTCGTCGGTCGCGTGGCCGGCCACTACCTGGTCACCCCAGACCACCCCTCCGACGGGCCCAGCTACGAAGGCGACTACGACGAGCACGTCGCGGGCTGGGTCACCGAGGTCGATCCGGAAGACACCTTCCGCGTGGTCAACTACCGACTGCACGGCCGGCTGGCCGGCAGCGACGGGTCCACCCTGCTGATCGAATCGAAGCAGAAGGTGACGCTGCGGGCAGACGGCACCGCGGTGGTGGAGCGGCAGTCATTCACCTGCACCGTGCGCTGACCAACCTCAGGTCGACGCCGCGTCAATCTGGGCGAAGTGGGCGCCCTCTGGGGTGAATACTGCGGGCCGGGCAGCGGGCACATGGCCCGGCAAGCGCGATGGCCGTGTCAACTTGGACTGGCCCCACTGTGGCGGGTCAGAGCCAGGAGTCTTTGCGGATCACCACGAAGACCCCACCGAGAACTCCCGAAGTCACACCATGGCTGTGAAGACGACTTCGAGCATTTGTGCAATCGACTTCGAGAGTTGACAGGTCGAGCACGACACGCCGGCCCGCCGACGTTCCAGAAGTCGTGTCCAGAACGATCGTGGCATCCCGGCACTGTCAGCGAGATCTGATACACCACTGCCATGCGCCTCGGATACGCCCGCACGAGCACGACCGCCCAGGACCCGCAGCTCCAACTCGACGCCTTGAACGCGGCCGGTGTCGACCGCATCTACGTCGACCAGGTCTCCGGGGTGGCCACCCGACGCCCCGAGCTGGACAAGCTGCTCGACAACGCCCGCACCGGGGACACCATCGTCATCTGGCGGCTGGACCGCCTCGGCAGGTCCATGAAGCACCTGCTCAAGCTGATCGAGGACCTGGAGCACCGCAACATCGTCCTGGTGTCGCTCAACGAGCAGATCGACGCCACCAGCGCCAACCGCAGGTTCATCCTGCGCCTGCTCGCCTCCCTGGCAGCCTTTGAGCGCGACCTGCTCAGCGAGCGGACCAAGGCCGGGCTGGACGCCGCCCGCCGGCAAGGCCGGGTCGGCGGCCGCCCCCGCGCACTGTCCCCGGCCGCGGCCGAGGCCGCCACCCGCATGTACCAAGAGCAGCACACCGTCGACCAGATCGCGGCCAACATGCGCGTCTCCCGGGCCACCATCTACCGGCACCTCCACACCCTGGACACGCCCCCAGCGACCCGTACCTCGAGTTCGACCACATCCCGCTCGGCTCGGATTGGGATGCCGGCGACGAGAGTCTCGCCGAGCTGTTCCTTGACCAGGTTGCCAGGGTCCAGCAGAGCCATCCACGACGGTCGCTCGCCCCATCCCACGCATGACCGAACCGCGGCGCATGTGATGACCGCCCCAGTGCGGGTGCACCGCCGCCGCGGAGGGGCCGATCGCGGCCTGGTCCGCTGCGGACAGCGGGCGGTAGCCGTTCTGCCCAAGCTTCGTGCCCTGCGGGAGAGTGATGTCGACGCGGCGAATCACGACCGGGGACCACGCCAGTAGCAGCCCCGGCTCCGGCCTGGTGCGGTGGTAGCTGTTCAGGTCCCCGGCGTACATGCCGTACGCGACGCGAAGTGCCGCCAGCGCGTGACGGCGGCTGCCGTACTGGAAGTCGGTGAGCAGGTGCGCAACCCGTACCTCCCAGCGGACCGTTCGGGTGCGCGTGTCGCCGATGTAGACCAGATCACCGTCCTTGAGCGCGAGGTACGGGAAGGCCCGCTTCTGCCACATCTGTAAGAACAGGTACGTGGCCAGCGAGACCTCGTCCAGGATCGAACGCCGTCCAGTCCTTGCGGCTGAACAGGTACGCGTCCTCACCCATCCGGGGCCCCTTCGATCATCGATCTACAGGCCGGCGTCCACGAGTGACTTCAGGTAGGCGGCACCAGCTTGGACCCGGTCCTCTGTGTCGACGAGCGTGTTGTCGATCTGCTTCTGGGTCACTGTGAGGATGAGGTCGTCACCGACTCCGTGGGCTGCACAGACCGCGTCGAATGCCGCCTGCGCCGCGTCGCCGACGGAGGGCTTGAGCGCGAACCCGTTGGTCACGCAGCGAATCATGGTGCCGCTGGCCTTCAGGCGCATCCAACGGGCGTCGGATGCGTAGCCGGTGAACCAATGTCTCTCGATCGCGTCGGGTGCGCCGCTGGTCTGGGCGACTGCGTACAGGTAGGCGTCGCGGTAGTGGCTGTTCATCTGTGTCTTGTCGAGCATGCACACCGAGAAACCGAGATTGCCGCCTTCGGTGGCGTACATGCCCGATATGCCCAGGCGCATCGCCGGGTACTTGACGAAGTAGTACCGCCAGTCGAACTCGGCCCGTTCTTGTTGCTGGGTTAGCCAGTCAGCCTGGATCCGCTCGAGTTCGTCTCCGGGGTCCAGCTCGCTGCTGCTGACCTGGTCCAGGACCGTGGCGAGGACCTGGGAGGTGCGTGCCAAGCTGCTGCGTGAAGCTCCGGTCAGCAGGTCGCGCCACCACCGGTCGGCCTGGGGTGAGCCGAATCGGAACAGTTGCGACCCGCGTTTGCGCGAGTAGTCGCCCACGGACAGCAGCGCGCCGGTGAGCGCCAGCCAGTGGGTGGGCTGGGCCATCAGAGTGGTGAAGGCGCCGGCTCGGGCCGTGAACGTGGTGGGGTCCAAATCGAAGGTCACCAGTGACCCGCGCAGGAGTCGGTGATCCTCGAGGGCGAACACGGCGGCCTCGAGTTCGGGATGGGCATCGAGGAACTGGCGCTTCTGCTGTTCGTCCTCGACCTGCACTTGGTTGAAGGTCGACACGCCGTCGAGGGTGCCGTCGACGATGATGCGCTGCACGTCGCGGACCAGCCCGGGCATGTTCCCCGGCCGGAGCTCGTCCTCGGATGCCGCGGCGAGGTTGCGCAGGACCCGCAGCCGCCGGCTGATGTCGGGGGTGTTGTGGATCCGGTGCAGCAGTACGGCGTAGAGCAGGAGTCCTTGGGCGTAGGTGAAGTCGCGCCGGTTGCCGCCGAATCGGTCGAGGCATGCTGCGAGCAGGTTGCTGACCGGCTCGAACACGAGCACCGCCTGGTGCTCCGGTCCGGGCCCGGCAGCACGTGTCGTGGTGGTGAAGTACTGGTCGAAGGCGGTGGCGATGTCGACCCCGCTCCAGGTGTCGAAGCAGTCGAACAGGAAGCCCAAGTGGTCCGCTGCGCCCGGATTCCCGGGCCCGACGATCGCCTCCGCAGCTTGCTCAAGCTTCCGGGTGCTGGGCTGCCCGTCACGCCATTGGCACAGTTCGGTGATGTAGCGGAAGTAGCGCATGAACTCGTCGTCGATGATGTTGTCATCGCCGCGGTAGCTCCACAGGATGTCCGCCCACTGCCCGTCGATCTTCGCTGCGAAGGCGCTGACCTTCTCGGGAACGGACTTCTCCAGCAGCCCTTCGAAGCGGGCCTTGAAGTCCTCGAAGTCGGTCAACGGCTTGCCGCGGGAGTTCATCTTGATGTAGAGGTCCTCGGCTGAGCCCATCTCCTCGATGGGCAGCATGTGGAAGGTGACCGCCGGGTTGTCCGGGTCGGTCAGCCGGGTCCACGCCGCGGCGAGGTCCGCATCCTGGAACTGGTCGTGGATGGTGTCGATCATGACGAGCATGGCCTGGATGGTCGGGTCGTGCTGCCAGACGTGCAGGTACCAAGCCTGGTCGGTGATCCAGTCCGCTGGCGGGTCGGCGCTCTCAGGCAGGGCGTGGTCGACCAGACGTTCGCAGAACATGCGTGCGCTGGTGCGCGTGGCGTAGGAGAACCGCTGACTCAGGCAGGGGTGGTCCAGCTGCCCGGTTCGGGCCGCCAGGTACCAGTGCAGCAGGAACAGGGTGGTGAGCCGTTGCTGGCCGTCCAGAGGTTGAAGCGTGCCCGAGGTGATCTCGCCGTAGATGAAGTCCAGTCCGATCGGGTCATCCCCGGTGACGGCGTCGTGCAGGGCTTCGACGAAGTTGTGCCGGATTGTCGTGGCCTTGTCGTCGGGGCGGCCCTGGGCGTAGTCCCGCTGGATCAGCGGGATCTCGACCTGCGCGATCCGGTGAGCGTGGTCCTCGCCGGTGAACATGCCGGCGAAGGAGGTGACCCGGCTGGTCATGATTGCTCCACCTCGTCGAGCAGGTACGGCGAGACGGTGTCGATCAGGGCTGCGAGGTAGTCCGCACGGTCCTGCGGGCTCCAGAAGTGGATCTGCTGGTCCTGGGCCTTGGTGTAGTACTTGAGGAACGCGTTGCGGGTGGCGACCGGGATGTAGGACCCAGCACGGTCCCGCTTGAGGACCTCCTGGCGTTTGACCTCGAACACCGAGTTGCTCAGCGCGCTGTTGTCGCCGGTGGCCAGCAGCGCGAGGTTGGCGATCGAGTGGACGGTGTCCTCGTCGCCGGCGTCCTGCGTGCTGCGGAAGAACCCGACCACCTTGAGTTCCAGGGCGTGGAACGTGTCCGCGTCCAGCGAAGGAAGCGAGGCCTCGATCTGCGCTGCGAGGTCGTGGTGGGCTTCGGTGGCGTCGGGCAGGCTCAACAGGGCCGATTGGTGCGCCTTGAGCCAGGCGGTCCATTGCTCGGCCCGGTTCAGCGACTCCGCGCTTTGGGCGTGGATGTGCTCCAGGGACCAGGTGCCGGCGGCGTGACGCTGGAACGAGTACCGCTCCGTGGAGTCCTGCATCGTGCGGGTGGCTTCCACGTTCATGAGCAGCAGCAGGTCAGCGCACTTGGCCTTCTCCTTCTCGACGTTGTAGCTCAGGTCGCCGACGTCGGAGGCCTTCAGTGCCAGGTCCGCTCGGATCGAGGCGCTGAGCTCGGCATCGAACTCGCTCTTGGTCTTGTCCCGGGCCAGGTTGACCATCTCCAACAATGAATGGCCGGTCGCCACCAGGTAGCCGATCTTGTGGTACAGGTTGCGGTCCTCGTACCAGCCGACGATCAGGGAGTGCAGGTCGACCACGCGGTCCCAGAACTTGCTGCCCGGCTGGGTGATCTCGTGGCGCAGCGTCTCGAAGGTGAAGAACTGCCGGCGCGCCGCACCGGGCGGGAGGTCGGCGAGGAGCTCGGCACGAGTGTCCAGCAGCAGGCTGATGTGCGTCGGCCGGGGACCGGACTCGGCTGTGACGAAGGCCCACAGGTCGGGATTGCGCAGGTCACGCTCGATGCCGTCCCAGTGGGCAGCGATCTCCTGGGCGCGGCTCGACCAGCCGTCGCCGCCGTGACTGGGGGACAGCAGAAGGGCTTTGACCAGCTCGGCGTCGGTCAACGGGATCCGGCCCACGTTGAGCCGCCGGAACAGCGCCATCTCATCGACGTCGTCGGGGGCCTCGTACCAGATCACGTACACCCGCTTGGACAGAGCGGTGTAGAAATCGATTGCCGCCTGGATCTGCTGCGGGCCGTGGCTTTGGAACCAGCTGGTGATGGTCTCGTAGGCCTGGTAGATGTGGAAGTAATCGATGTTGTCATGGCGCGCAGCCTCGTCTACCTGATCCAGGTACTCCCGGCTGCCGGGTCGGGTCTCATACTCCAGCGAGTAGCCCGGTGTCGCTGAGGGCAAAGCGCTCCTCTTGATGGCCTGCAGGATCAGGTACAGGGTGGTCAAGCGCTGCTGCCCGTCGACCAACTCCCACGAGCCGTCCGGCCTGGCCTTCACCACCACCGGCTGCAGGTAGTACGCCTGGCCCTCACTCTCGCGGATGTCCTCGAGCAGCCGTTGAACTTCCTCAGGGCCCCATCGGTAGCCGCGCTGATACCGCGGCACAAGGAACGTCCCGGCGATGCTGCCCACAAGCCTGGGCTCGAGAACGGTTGCCGCACCGTGCTGAGTCGTCACCCCGTCGCCCCCGTCAGTTCCTCGATCCGCTCCGCCTGAATCAGGATGGCACATCCCTGACGCAGGACACCTGCCAGTCGGCCTCGACCAGGGTCCAACCGGCCACCAGATCCTCGGCGTCCCACGTGCCTCGGCGCATGCCGTTCCCTTCCGCGCCGCATCCGAGAAAGTGCCGAGAACACATCGAGGCGGCACAATCGTCCTACCCAGACACCTCTGCGCTGGCTCCACCGACCTAACAAGACCCAGAGGACCCCTCCGTTTACCAACTCCAGCCACTAAACTGAAGTGGCACTCGGCCGTGAACCCGACCCAGCGTCTGAGCAGTGTCACGGCAGCGTCAATGACACACCATGAAGGCGTTTCACCGCGCTCCCGGTGACGGGGCAGGGTCCGGCGTCGTCTGCGGGTCAGGCCGCGGTTCGCGGATGCACGCTGACGGTGAGTTCGGCATCCAGGGCGCCGGCCAGCCGCTCAAGCAATGCAATGGTCGGAACCGTGCCGCCCGCCTCGAACCTGGCCACC
>JBAVKY010000383.1:0-1742 GCA_049688555.1 Propionicimonas sp. | reverse complement strand
ACACTGTGGCCGAGGAGGTGGACGACCTCCTCAAACACCACAACGTGCCGCTTGTGTTCACCGACAACTACAGTGCGTCGCCGCTCGTGAGCAACGTCGGAGTTGACGACCACCTTGGCGGGTATCTCGCGGGTGAGTACCTGCTCAGGGCAGGCCACAGGCGAATCGCCTTCGTCAGCCCGCCCCGTCTGCGCAACGGAGTCATGACCCAGCGCTACCAGGGCTTCGTCGAAGCTCTTGCCACCCATGGGCTCGCCCTCGACCCGCTGGAGACGTTTGAGTGCGATCTGTCCTTCGACGCAGCGGTCGTTCAGGGGGAACTGCTGGCAGACCGACGCGCAGCGCGGACGGCGATATTCGCACCGGCCGATCTCTTGGCCCTTGGTCTCATCAAGGGCCTTCGTCGCGGAGGAATGTCGGTACCGGCCGACGTGTCGATCATCGGGTTCGACGACTTGCCGATCAGCCGCCAGGCGAGCCCGGAGCTCACCACGATCCATCAAGACGTCCTCGCCAAGGCCCGTGCGGCAGTCGAGATGACGCTGCGGCTGATCTCCGCGGGTGCGAAAGCCCCGACCGAGCGGCTGAAGTTGAGCGTCTCCGTCGCTGAACGGGAGAGCGTGGCAGGTCCGCGTTCGTAGCCTCGACGCATAGACCGGGTGAGCTGCGCGGAACGTTGTGGCTGTCTGGTGCCCGGCTCGCGAGACCGAGTGGCACATCCGGCGAGGCTGTGCCCGACGTCGACTGACGCCAATGAGACCTGCGGACCTGTTGGTCCCTCCGGAAGGCTCCGGGAGGGCAACCGCAGCTCTCCCGGAAGGATGGCTCCACGGGCAGCTTTCGAGACTTCGGTCGTTCATCGGTACGTTCGATTCGATTCCACGAGGGGTTTTCCCACCACCACGCCTGACACTTGCGGAGGCCATCGCCCCGGCCTCCCTCATCACGGGCTGGAACGGCACCGGCACCAACGCCAACCACAACCCGGCTGCCACTTGGAGTCGTCCAGCTGAAGAGCTCATCAACGCCGGCCCATGACTCGCCTCCCCGATTCAGGATCGCGCGCACTCTCGGGGCCACCGAAGTCTTCTGGCGGGCGGACAGCTAAGGCGGGCACCGCTCAACCCTTGACCGCTCGGCCGCCGAGCCCCAGGTGAAAATGGGGGCATGGAGCCTACCTCTAGGGCTGTTGATGAACACGAGCCCCATCGAGTGTGCCGGTAGGCGAGCACCGTCACCCAAGTGGCACTCGGAGGCCCCTGGACAACTTCGCCGACTGTCTCCGCGGATCCGCGCGGCCGCCTTCTTGAGTGACGTTCACGCCAAGGCCCAGGATCGCTGGCACGAAGCTGCATCCGGGCCAGCCGGAGACACCAAGCCATTCCAGTTGTGCCTTGCACCCGTCAGCCCTTGACCGCGGATCCAGCGACGCTCTGGATGAAGTACTTCTGGAAGATGAGGAATACAACCAGGGATGCCGGGCTCTTCTGAATGCTGATCAGCGCCGAGGTATTGAACACCCGCTGCAGTTGCCTGTTGTAGCGCTTGCGCCGTTGGAGGTTACCGCTGCGGCTGCCTGAGTCTCGGGGCGCTGGAGCGAGCCCGGCGTAGCCGGCGATGTGGTTCGCCGATGCGAAACCGCCGAGCAAGTCGTCGATCCCGTCGATGCTGGTGATCGTCGCGGCCGGGTTGGGCTCGGAACCGGGTGGAGATCATTTCGTCGAGCTCGTGGAGTTCCTGGC
>JBAVKY010000382.1:0-1547 GCA_049688555.1 Propionicimonas sp. | reverse complement strand
GTCGTTGGCGATCTCCAGCAGGCGGCGGAAGTTCCGAACGTGCATCGTGCGGGTCCACTCGTCCGGCGAGGACCAGTTGAACACCGGGTTGAACGTCCAGATCTTCACCCCGGAGTCAGCCATCGCCTGCTTCACCTTGGCGATGTCGGCGTTGTTCACCTTGGGGTAGTGGTGCCACTCGTGGAAGTCCGCTCGCGGCGACAGTTCGATGTACTGGTACCCCAGGTCGGCAGCCTTGTAACACTCCTGGGCCACCGACATGTGGGGGTGATACATGCTCGGGTCGAGCAGAATCTTGACCATTGGATCTCTCCTTTTGAAATGCGGTGGGTCAGGCCTGGAAAGTGGTTCCGGTCACCGCTGGGACGGCATGCCAGGCACCGTCGGCAGCGGAAGCGACGATTGCTTCGTCGGCCTCGGCCGCCGCCCACGCGTCACCGGCGGACGGCGCCACCTGGCGGCCCGTGACCACCGACTCCAGGAACAGCTTGGCCTCGATCACCTTCGAGTCGTCGAAGCTCATCGTCTGCCCCGGGCCGGGCTGGAAGCGGGCGAAGTCGCCGTGTCCGCCGTCCGACATCACCGAGGTGTAGCCGCGGTGGCTACCGTCGCCGGCGATGAGGACCTGAAGGTGCTGGGGGTGCTCGAACGACCACCGCACCGATCCCTGTGTGCCGTAGACCTCCACGACATATTCCGCGCGCGGACCGATGGCCACCCGCGAGGATTCCAGGGTCACCACGGCACCCGACTCGGTACGAGCCAGCACCGCAACGTAGTCCTCGTTCTCCACGTCCCGGCGCTCGTCGCTGACTGCGACAGCGGCGTGCCCGACACCCACGCCGAGCGGCAGTGGGCGGGTCTTGATGAAGGTGTCGGTCATCGCGGTGACCTCGGTGACCCGGGTGCCCAGCACGAACTGAGCCAGGTCGATGCCATGGCTGAGCAGGTCACCGACGACGCCGGCGCCAGCCTGCGCGCGGGTGTAGCGCCAGGTGAACGGACCCTCCGGAGACGACGCGTAGTCGGCGATCAACCAAACCCGGGCGTTGGTGATCCGGCCGAGCTTGCCTTCCCGGATCAGGTCGCGGGCATGCGCGACGGCGGGCTGGTGCCGGTAGTTGAAGCCGGTGGCCGTCACCAGTCCGGCTGCGGCGGCCGCTTCGGCGATCTCGCGACTCTGGGTGGCGTTGACCCCCATCGGCTTTTCGATCCAGAACGGCTTGCCGGCCGCCGCGGCGGCCATGGCGATCTCGTGGTGCAGGAAGTTCGGGGCGCAGATCGAGACCACGTCCACGTCAGAGGCGTCCAGGACCTCGTGGTAGTCGGCGACAGCGCGCTCGAACCCGAGCGCGAGAGCGGCCGCCTGGTTCGCCGGCACCGGATCGGCCGCGGCCACGAGCTTCGCCTTCACCCCCAGTTCGGGATACCGCTCGGCCACCTGGCTGAAGCCACGGCTGTGCAACCGACCCATCCAACCGAGCGCGATCACGCCGACGCCGATTTCCTGCATGTCCTTGTCCTTTCGTAGGCAGCGGTGGTGGCCC
>JBAVKY010000381.1:0-1765 GCA_049688555.1 Propionicimonas sp. | reverse complement strand
GCAGGACCCTCAGGCCAGCGACGATCTTACGACGCAGGGACGCAGGTCCGCCTCCGGAGGCAGCCAGGAGGCCGGATCCGCAACCACCTGGGCCCCGGAGCGGATGTCCTTGACCTCGCCGCTGGAGAACCAGACAAAGGGGATGCCACGCCGGTCGGCATAGCGAATCTGCTTGCCGAACTTCTCAGCCTTGGGCGCGACCTCGGTCGCGATGCCCCGTGCCCTCAGCTTGGTTGCGGTGGCCATGGCGTCGAATCGCGCTTCCTCGTTGTCGAGCGCCACCAGCACGCAGGTGGGGACCGGACGGGAGGCCGAGAGCGTCCCTTTGCCGATCAGTGGCACGAGGATCCGGCTGACCCCGATCGAGAGGCCGACCCCCGGGTAGGTGGTGCGTCCGTCGCTGGCCAGCGAGTCGTAGCGTCCACCGGACGAGATCGATCCCAGCGACTCGAAGCCAGTCATCGAGGTCTCGTAGACCGTGCCGGTGTAGTAGTCGAGGCCGCGGGCGATCTTGAGGTCCGCCACCAGGCGCCCGGGGATCAGTGCGGCTGCGGTGGTGACCACAGCGGCGAGAGCGGCCAAGCCTGCCTCCAGCAACGGGTGCCGGACGCCGAGCTGCTGCACGCGTTCGACGAAGCTGTCATCGCTGCTGCGGATCGTGGCGAGTTCAAGGCACAGCCTTGCGGCGGTGGGACTCAGCCCGATTTCGCGCAGCAGTTCTCCAACGGCTGTTGGGCCGATCTTGTCGAGCTTGTCGACCCTCTGCAGGACCGCCATCGGGTCGTCGGCACCCAGACCGAGGTAGAAGCCCTCGGACAGCTGGCGGTTGTTGACGCTCATCTGCACCGTCGGCACTCCGAAGTCGCGGTGCAACTTCTCCAGCGCCTCCAAGGTGACCAGCGGCAACTCGACGTCGTGGTGTGGGGCCAACGCGTCCTGCCCGACGATGTCGATGTCCGCCTGCAGGAACTCGCGGTAACGACCTTCTTGCGGACGCTCGCCGCGCCACGCCTTCTGGATCTGGTATCGCCGGAACGGGAAGGCCAGGTGGCCGGAGTTTTCCAGCACATAACGGGCGAAAGGCACCGTGAGATCGAAGTGGAGGCCCAGTTCGTCGGCAGCGTCGGCCTGAGCGTGCAGCCGCCGGACGACGTAGACCTCCTTGTCGATTTCCCCCTTGCGGGTGAGCGATTCCATGGTCTCGACCGCACGAGTCTCGATCGAGGCATAGCCATGCAGCTCGAAGGTGTCGGCGAGGCTGGCCAGGACGCGCTGCTCGACGATCCTCCCGGCGGGCAGGAACTCGGGAAACCCCGACAGGGGCGTGGGTCGCGGCATCAGATCCTCGTTGCGTTCCAGTAGGCGGGCTGCAGGTACGGGTTCGTGGCGCGTTCGCGGGCCATCAGGGTCTGCGGTCCGTGACCGGGCAGCACCACGGCGGTGTCAGGCAGGCTCAGGACCGGTCCGGCCAACGTCCGCCGCATCTCCAGGTCGTCGCCACCGGGCAGGTCCGTCCGTCCGATCGAGCCAGCGAAGACCACGTCGCCGGCGAAGACCACGTCGGTGATGGTGTCGTGTTCCGGGTACGGCGTCCGCAGCAACACACAGCCTGCGGTGTGCCCCGGTGCGTGGGTGACCGAGAACTCCAGCCCTGCCAGGGTCAGGGTGTCGCCGTCCGACCAGAACTCCAGCAGCCGCGGCTCGACGAACGGCGCCGGGAAGAGCTCGGACAGCAGGGCCCGGCTCTCGTCGCCCAGTCCTGCGG
>JBAVKY010000380.1:0-2647 GCA_049688555.1 Propionicimonas sp. | reverse complement strand
CTGTCAGACCAGCGGCGACAGCGTCCGACTCACCCAAGCACTCGCCGGGCAGGGGGTGAACCCGTTGAACTGAACCCAGCCCGGCCGTCGGTGGCCAGTCCCTGGGCAGATCCCATGGCCACCACCGGGCAAAACTCGTGGCCGTCACTGGGCAGGTTTCATGACCGTCTCCGGGCAGAAACCAATGGCCATTGACACAGCCCTACTGGGGCTATCCCTACTGGGGCTATCCCTTCTGGGGCTATGCCGTATGCGGTTCGTACTTGAACGAAACGCGTAGCTTCGTCCGGTAGGTGACTCCGCCGTCGTCACCGATATGGATGTCCTGCGCCACAACTTCAGCGACTCTGAGGTCGCGAATCGTCGCGCTCGCCGTCTTGATGGCAACGTTCGCGGCGTCCTCCCACGACTGATCGCTGGTGCCAATCAGATCCGTAACTCTGTAAACGCTCATGGAGCCTCCAGACATTGAGGATGAACTTGCTTCTAGTGACAGGTCTAGCCCATGGCTGGCGCCTCCGACAAGAGGCATCAGCACAAGGGCGCCAGCATTTTCTCTACAACCGATCTACCCAAGCACAGCGCCATTCGAGTGCCTCTGTGAGGAGTTCCGTCACAGCCTTCTTGGCGGTGGAACTCTGGGGGGCGCTACGTGCTTCAACCCAGGCCGTACCTCGACGAAAGACCTACCTCGACGCAGGACGCACTTCGACGTAGGACGCACTTCGACGCAGGACGCACTTCGACGCAGGACGTACTTCGACCCAAGCGCCACGCGGGCACCGTCAACCCCACCCTCGCCAATGACTCGTGCGGATGCTGGGCCCAAGCGTCACCACAATCTCAAACCGAGCGGCTTACCCGGGGTTGAATTCTCCCCAGGTGGCGTCAAGCTTGATTTCGGCTTCATGGAGCCGGGCATGGATGCCCTCGTGCTCGCTCTTGGCATCGGCGAGCTCTTTCTCAAGCTCATCGATGCGGCGCTTGAGGGCTTCGAATTCTTCTTGGTTGGGCATGCTGGTCTGCCTCCCCGGATTGGACACCATTGACGTCGTCGGTTGATCTCAGACTCGCACCGGGCAGGGGGGACGTCAAGGTCACCGAGGTGAGGTCTTCCGGTTTCCCAGAGCGTAACGCCCATCGACCCCTGATCCAGCTTTCGCGGCCGTTGACCCCACCCGATATGACGGCCCAAAGGCCTCAAGCGTAGGCTGACACTACCGTCGAGCTGAGAGTCCCCAGATGCCTGTGTCCCGTCACGTCCGCGGCGGTCTGGCCGTTGTCGGCGCGTTGCTGTTGCTCGCGGCGCTGCCCGTCGCCGCCCCCAACGCGAACGCCGTAACCGTCGGATCGGACGGCCTGCCGATCGTCAACGGTGCGGGCGTCACCTTCGGTGTGGTAGCCCACCGCGGTGGGGCGGGCCAGTGGCCGGAGAATTCGTTGGAGGCTTTCACCGGCAGCGCCGAGGCGGGTTATGACGGGATCGAGACCGACCTGCTGTTCACCGTGGACGGCCAGCCGGTCATGAGCCACTACGACACGCTGCCGGCCCGCTGCACGAGCGCCGGGCTGAAGATCCACCTGCTCACCTGGAGCCAGGTGTCCAAAGTGCGTTGCGCGAACCTCGCCGGCCAGAAGTTGGTGCCAATCCCGACCTTCGCGCAACTCGCTGCGGTGCTGAAGGCGAATCCGGACGTGGCCTTGACCCTTGACCTCAAGACCTACTCCGGTCAGTCCGCCTCAGGCATGCGCACCTACGCAAGTCGCGCCATGGCCCTGCTCGCGCAGCACGACCTCACGGCTAGGACCCGCATCCTGACCTACAAGTGGGACGCGATGCTGCCGACGATCCGGAAGTCGTCGAAGTCGATCTACGTGCTCGCCTACGACACGTCAAAGCTCGACCTCGACCGGGTACGGCTTGCGGACACCCTGACCGCCAACGGCTACGGCGTCCGCCTGCGCGACACGTCGGCGTTCCTGGCCCGGTTTGTGAAGTCCACCGGCATGGATTCGGTGCCGTGGGAAGTCATAGGGACGGAGCAGCGCGCCTTCGCGATCTACTTCGGCGGCGACAATCAGCCGTTCCTGACCGATAAGCCGGGCGAGCTGCAGGACGATCTGGTGAGCGGCGCCATCGACCTCAATCCGGTGGCGATTCCGACGACGACGACGTTGACCAAGCCGGTGACCGTGAGTACCGCCACGTATTATGCCTCCGCCCCGCGCTATCCGCTCGTGCTCGGCCCGGCGGTCCCCACTGCCGACTTGCCGATGCTTGACAACGTGACCGTCTCGATCACGGTGACCAACGGCCCAGGCACGGGCACCCTGCGTGTTGCGCCGCGTTCCGGGACGCTGGGGAGGGTGAGCGCCCCGCTGCCCAAGGGCACCGGGACCCTGACGCTGACCGTCCCGCTGGGAGACGACGGCAAGCTGCGCATCGACTCCACCAAGACCGTCAAGCTCACCGTCAAGGTGCTCGCTTACACCCGCCTCCGGTTCGCCTGACCGGCGGTCTACTCTGGAATCTGCTCCGTACCTCCCTTTGACGGAGCGTTCGAGAGGGAACGTGATGGACGCCATCAGGTGGCTTTCCGAGCTGGCATCGGCTGATCTCGAGTCCGCCGGGGGGAAGGGCGCCAAC
>JBAVKY010000379.1:0-3261 GCA_049688555.1 Propionicimonas sp. | reverse complement strand
CGCCGTCCACGACGAGGCCGGCCACGAGCAGCAGCGCGACACTGACGACGGCGACCAGGACCGACAGGGATTGCCCGCGCTGGTCGCGGGGCGGAGCAGGTTTCATCAAGGACCGTCCTGGGTGAGGGTGTGAACGGCGTCCGGGTGGGCCTCTCCATTGTGCCGTGCCGCGGCCCCGGACAGCGGGTTCGTCCACAGCCTCGCCGTCGGCCGGTTCTCGCTAGGCTGGGATTCGTCTGCAATCCCCTAGTGATTGGATGCTCTCTCCATGGTCCAGAAAGTTGCCCTGCTCACCGCTGGCGGGTTCGCTCCGTGTCTCTCCTCCGCCGTCGGTGGACTGATCGAGCGCTACACCGAAGTCGCCCCCGAGATCGAGATCATTGCGTACAAGAACGGCTACCAGGGTCTGCTGACCGGCGACTACCTGACCGTCACCCCCACGGTGCGCGCCAAGGCAGGCCTGCTGCACGCCTTCGGCGGTTCCCCGATCGGCAACTCGCGCGTCAAGCTCACGAACGCGGCCGACCTCGTCAAACGGGGGCTGGTCGCCGAGGGCGAAGATCCGCTGAAGGTGGCCGCAGACCGGCTCGTGGCCGATGGCGTCGACGTGCTGCACACCATCGGTGGCGACGACACCAACACCACCGCCGCCGATCTGGCCGCCTACCTCGCCCGGCATGACTACGGTCTGACCGTGGTCGGCCTGCCGAAGACCATCGACAACGACGTGATACCGATCCGTCAGTCGCTCGGCGCCGACACCGCAGCCGAGATGGGCGCCCGGTACGCCAAGAACGTCCTGGCCGAGCACAACGCCGGCACCCGGATCCTGTTGATTCACGAGGTGATGGGACGCAACTGCGGTTGGCTGACGGCCGCCACGGCCCGCAAGTACCACGACTGGGTGAGCCAGACCGAGTGGTTGCCCGAGATCGGTCTCGATGCGAAGGCCTGGGACGTGCACGCCATCTTCGTTCCCGAGGCTGTCATCGACCTCGAGGCAGAGGCCGTCCGGCTCGGCAAGGTGATGGACGACGTCAAGTGCGTCAACATCTTCCTCTCCGAGGGTGCTGGCATCTCCGACATCGTCGCCGAGATGGAGCGCGCCGGGCAGGAGGTCGCTCGTGACGCCTTCGGCCACATCCGGCTTGAGCGGATCAACCCTGGGGCCTGGTTCGGCAAGCAGTTCGCCGAGATGCTGAAGGCCGAGAAGGTGCTGGTTCAAAAGTCTGGGTACTACTCCCGTTCGGCTGCCGCCAACGACTTCGACCTGGCGCTCATCAAGTCCATGACCGACCTGGCTGTCGACTCGGCCCTCAAGGGCCAGCCCGGCGTCATCGGCCACGACGAAGAGAACGGTGATGTCCTCAGCGTGATCGCGTTCGACCGCATCGCCGGTGGCAAGCCCTTCGACATCACCCAGCAGTGGTATCTCGACCTGCTGGCCGAGATCGGGCAGGCTGCCCCCGTCCCGGCGGAACCCGCCGAGCACTGAGGACTGCGCTCAGCACCCTCCTCGACCGGTTGGTCCTCACCTCGCGAGGTGGGCGGCCAGCCGGTCGAGTGCTTCATCGAGCACCTCGGTTTCCCCACAGAAGGTCAGCCGTGCCATGCGATGCCCCCCGGCCAGGTCGAAGTCCACTCCGGGAGCGATGGCAACACCCGTGCCCGCCAGGACGTCGGCGCACCATCGCTTCGAGTCCGAGGTCAGGTGCGAGATGTCGCAATAGACGTAGAATGCGCCGTCTGGCGGAGCGAAGCTGGTGATGCCCAGGTCCGGAAGCCGTCGGAGCAGTAGCTCGCGATTGCGCGCGTAGCGCTCCACATGCCCGTCCAGTTCAGCGATCGCCTCCGGGGTGAAGGCTGCCGGTGCGGCGGCCTGGGAGACCGCAGGGGCGCAGATGGCCAGGTTGCTCTGCAGCAACTCGACCGGACGGCGCAGCGTCGGAGGCAGCAGCAGCCAGCCGAGCCGCCATCCGGTCATCGAGTGGTACTTGCTCAGCGACCCGACAACCACGGCCGAGTCGGAGAATTCCCGGGCGCTCGCGCAGCGGCGTCCGTAGCTGATGCCGTGGTAGATCTCGTCACTGATCAGCAGACAGTCGTTGGCCTCGCACCAAGCCGCGATGGCGGCCAGTTCCGCCGGCTCGATGATGGTACCGGTGGGGTTGGACGGGCTCGCCACCACCAATCCGGCCGGGACCTCGGGCAACGCGTCCAGCATCGCCACGGTGGGCTGGAAGCGGGTGTCGGGACCGACGTCAAGGTCGATCACCCGGCAACCGAGGCTGAGCAGTGCATTGCGGTACGCGGGGTAGCCCGGACGGGTCATCGCGACCGCAGCCCCGGTGTCGAAGGCCGCGAGCAGCAGCAGGACGAATCCGCCGGACGAACCTGTGGTGATGATCACCTCGTCAGCGCCCACCGCCGCCCCGTACCGGGCGCGGTGATGCGCGGCGATGGTCTGCCTGAGTTCGTCAGTGCCCGGCGAGACGGTGTAGCCCAGCACGTCGGTGGTCACCGCGGCCACAGCGGCCTGGCGGACGGCCAGCGGCGCGGGAGTCGCGGGCTGGCCAACGCACAACCAGATCGCATCACCATGACTCGCCTGACGCTGGCTGGCGGCCTTGGCGACCTCCATCACATGGAACGGCTCCACCCGGCTCCGCTGTGATACGCGGGGTTTCACGACCGCTTGCCGAACAGGGCCTTCAACCCACCGACGACGACGGCTCCGATCCCGATACCGGTGGCGGCACCGACCACGTAGCCGGTCTTCAACCCGACGCCCAGGGATTTCTGGGCGACCTTGCTGGACACGAGGAGCTGCCCTGGCCTGGTTTCGACAGGTTCTGGCACCGCCTGCTCAACGACGGGCTGGGGCACAGGCTTGACGACCACGGCGGTTGCCAGCCAAGCCGCGATCAGCAGGATCAAGGTGGCGAAGAGGTTCAGGAACAACATCAAGATGATGATGGGCCCGAAAAGTTGAGCGGTGAGGTTTCTGGAGAACATTCTGATCAGGTAGCCGGTCAGCGCCTGCAGCACGAGCAATCCCGCGGCGCCAAGCCAAGAGCCGACCCAAGCCAGCCGCGCAGGCACGTAGACCGGCGAGAACCAGGCGAAGAGCAACCGGAACAGGGCGGTGCCGGCAACGAGCGCGACCACGACGCTGAGCAGCCGAACCAGCAGCGACCACCCGCGGCCGTCACCGATCCCCAGTAGACCCCCCACCCTGGTGCCGAGGCCGGTGGCGGTCGT
>JBAVKY010000378.1:0-5847 GCA_049688555.1 Propionicimonas sp. | reverse complement strand
CCGGTCGCGTCTGGCCTGTTCCTCGTGCTCGTGCTGGCGGGCGTGCCGTTCGCCCCGCTGGTCGGGCTGCTGAGCCGGCGGGCGCCGCTGCAGCGCACCAACCTCGCGTTCTTGGTGTCGATCATGGTCGCGGTGCCGTGGCTGGCGGTCCTGCTCTGGCCGGGACCGGCTCCCGTGTGGCTGCTGGTGGTCCTGATGGTCGGAATGGCGGCCTCCGGCCCCGGGTCCGGGATTGGTTTCGACGTGGCCAGAGCCTCGAACCCGCTCCACCAGATCGGGACCGCCAGCGGCGTGGTGATCGTGGGCGGGTTCTTCGCCGGGCTGGTGAACATCCTGGTCGTCGGGGTGGTGCTTGACCTGCTCGGCGGCTATTCGTTGCCCGCGTTCCGGTGGGCGATGGCCACCCAGTTCCTGTTCTGGGGGATCGGGGTGGTGGGCGCCTATTCCGCCCGCGCCGAGGCCCGCCGGCTTGATCGGGACCGGGGCGTCCGGTACCCCACGTTGTGGGCCGTGTTGCGGAGGGAGATGGCGAACTGGCTGGTGCAGTGGCGCATCTTCCGCTCGCCCGCGTCGGTCGGGTCGACCGGCGGCTCGCTGGAGTTGTCGCTCGACGACGGACGGACCGTCCGGATCGCCGCCGTCCTGCCGGGGACGGGTGGCCGGCTCGTCGCCATCGACGTGCCGCCGCCGGAGGCTTCGGACGCGTGGTGGCATGAGCGGGTTGGCGACTACGTGGCGTTGGTCGCAACCGAAGGCCTGGAAGTCGGGTCGGTCGAGGTTCGCTGCTCGGATCCGGACGCGACCGTCCAGGTGCGGGCGCTGATCGCCGACGAGCTGGCCCGCCGCGGGGCCGTCCTTGTCTATGAGGTGACGACGCGAAGCCGCTGACGTCGGGGTCGGGGGGATCCCGTCCACCCCGATTCGTCGCTCGGCAGTCTGGCTGGTACCGTTGACTCGTTGTTGTTGGGATCTTCGTTTGCTTGTGGTTAAACCGCTGGTTTCTCCAGTGTCGGTAGTCCTTGCGGGAAGCGTTCATTCAGCTGCATCACGAGAGCGCCGCAACCGCGGATGCTCCGCTTCTTCACAGAGGAGAAACATCATGGCTACAGGTACCGTCAAGTGGTTCAACGGTGACAAGGGCTTCGGCTTCATCGCTCCCGAGGATGGCTCGGCCGACGTGTTCGCCCATTTCTCGGCGATCAACTCCAGCGGCTTCCGTTCGCTGAACGAGGGCGACCGCGTCTCCTTCGACACCCAGCAGGGCCCGAAGGGCCTGCAGGCGGCGAACATCACCGTCCTGAACTGACCTTCAGTCACGAAGGGCCCGGCTTCCGGCCGGGCCCTTCTGCATGCCAGGTGCGTGGGTCGGCTCGCTGGCTTGCCCGAAGGCCTGCGTGCCGTAAGCGCTAGACACGATGGAGGTGCCTCGTGAGCCCTGAGATCCACACGGAGGCGGTTGTGCTTGAGCTCCCCGGCAAAGGGCGTTGGCAAGCGCGAAACAGCCCGGCGCGCAGAATTCCCAGTCACGGCACGCACCTGTTCGGCACCACGTACGCGATCGACCTGGTCCCGGTCGACCATCGCGGACGCAGCGGGGCGGTCACGTGGCGCACCCTGCTCGCAGCCGAGCAGCCGACGGCATTCTCGGGTTTCGGGAGACCGGTCGCTGCTCCGATCGCAGGGACGGTGGTGCTGGTTCACGACGGCGAGCCCGACCATGTCGCACATCGCTCGCCGGTCGCGTCCCTCGGATACGCGCTGGGCCAACCGGGACGGGTGCGTCAGGGCTGGGCTGCGGTGGCGGGCAACAGCACCCAACCGCATGTTCACCTCCAGGTGACGGATTCGCTCGATTGGCCCACGACCCGTGGGGTGCCGCTGGCGTTCCGCGAGTATCGCAGTGTGGCGACCGGCCAGGTTGTCAGCGGCGGCATTCCGGCCGAAGCGGAGAACATCGAACCCGCCTAGATCTCGCCTAGATCCGTCGGTCCAAGGGGTGGGTGACCGGCATCCGAATCCGCTGCCGGCAGGCCTGTCGTGGTTCGGTTACCATGGCACGCCCCGGACGTCCCTGGGCGCGAAGGAAGGGATGACCGCGGATGAGCGACGGGATCATCTTGTCGGAGGCTGAGACCGAGGCGCTGACCCGGAAGGGTTTGCGGCTGGCCCAGTTCACCGTCGGCTACAACATTCTCGAGGGGTTGGCCGCGGTCACGGCCGGTGTCGCGGCGGGGTTGGTGTCGCTGATCGGGTTCGGGATCGATTCCGGGATCGAGTCGATCTCGGCCGTGCTGGTCGGGATGCGGCTCGCGGCCCGGCTCCGGCACGGCACGATCGATGAGGTCAAGGAGCGCCGCGCCCTCAAACTGGTCGCGGTCACGTTCTTCCTGTTGGCCGGCTACGTCATCGTCGAGGGCCTCCGCAGCCTGATCCAGCAGGAGACTCCGGACACCTCCACGTTCGGTGTGATCGTGCTCGTGGCTTCGCTGATCGTCATGCCGCTGTTGGCTGCGGCGAAGGTGCGGGTCGGCAGTCAGCTGGGGGACCGGTTGATCCTGACCGACGCGGCCCAGACCCGGATCTGCATGCTGTTGAGCGTGTCCACCCTGGCGGGCCTGGTGTTGTTCCAGCTGACCGGCGCGGCCTGGCTCGACCCGGTGGCCGGGTTCGTGATCGCCGCGTTCGCGATCCGGGAGGGACTGGAAGCGTGGGAGGGCGAACTCGTCGAGGACGAGGACGAGGACGAGGACGACTGACCCGAGCGCCGGTCGGGGGAGAGCCGTCGGGGCCGCCCGGCTACATCCCTGCGAAGCCAAGCCGGGGGTACGCCACCGGACCCAATCTGACCAGCGGCGAGTTGGTGCTTGAAGCGCCTGGCCAGACGGAACGCAGCCCGGTCCAGTGGGTGGCCGAGGACGTCATCCAGGACGGCAGCGGCACCGCCACCGGGCAGCCCACCGTCCTGTCCTTCTCGGACGGCCCACCGTCTCGGAGGCCACAGCCGTGACCAACCTGGCCAACGGCTACTGCGTCACGCTCAAGGCGGGCGTCGTGTGTGCCTACCGGGCACCGGCACTGATCACCGTGACGTCGACGGCGGCCGGGGTGACGCGGCACAGCGACGCCGCCAACTACTTCAGCGGGTTCGCAATGGGCCCAATCCGAGCAGGGGAACGGCTGCTCCGAGGGGGAGGCAACGCGCTCTATCGGCAGGTCACCCGGCTGAACAGAGGTGTTTCCAATGCCAAGGACGACTTCCTCAGCATCTGGAACACCCAGATCGCCCCCGCCCACGACGCGCCCACCTTCAGCAGGTCGCAGATCTGACACTGCCGGGGTTCGGTGGCGCTCGGCCGCGGCGATGACGTCCCCGCTGTTCAGCGGGTCGGTCGGCGTCCACTCCGCTCGGATTCCGCCCAACTCGGCGGCCGCTGGGTAGTTGTGCGGATGTGGGTTCGCGGGGCCCCGGCCTACGGTGGAGAGGTGGACGTGGTTTCGGCGGCCCGCTCGGCCGACGTGGTGGTGATCGGGGCCGGTCAGGCCGGTTTGGGGGACGATCAGGTTCCGGGCTTGTCCTCCTCTGGGGACAAGCCGAAGGGTTATCTCGCCAAGGACGACATCGTCGCACTGCTGGAGCGGTACGCGACAGCCAACCAGGCACCGGTCTTCGAGGGTGTTGCGGTGGAGTGGCTGGACGCAGGCCCGCGGTCGGGGTTCGTGCTCCGCACGTCGGCAGGCGAGTTGACGGCGCGAGCGGTGGTGGTCTGTAGCGGCGCGTTTCAGAAGCCGCATCGTCCGGCGATCTCGGCCGGCCCGCCCGCCCGCGTCCCGGTGTTGGACGCCAGCGACTACCGGAACCCCAGCGACATCGGGCCCGGCCGCGTCGTCATCGTCGGCAGCGGTCAAACCGGCTGTCAGCTGGCAGAGGAACTCACCTGGCAGGCAGGGACGTCGTCCTCGCGTGAGGACGGGCGCCGTGGATGCCACGTCGGCTCGAGGGCCGGGACACCTTCACCTGGCTCTGCGAGACCTCCTTCTTCGACCAGCCCCTTGGCGCGCTGCCCAGCCCGGCGGCCAGGCTGGTGTCCAACCCCCAGGCGGCCGGCCGGGACGGCGGGCACGACCTCCACTACCGCACGCTGCAAGCTGGAAGCGGGCGTGGAGTCGTGGTTGTTGGTGGGGGTCGACTCGTCGGGGTGGGATGACTTCGGGGATGCCGTCGGGGCGGTGTCTGACGTGCCAGCGGTCGGCCGTCGGGTCGGGTCCGGGTTCGACGATGCCGTGGTGGTGTGGGCAGACGAGTACCAGGCCGGTCAGTGAGGTGGTGCCGCCGAGTCGCCAGGGGGTGGTGTGGTGGGCGTGGCAGGCTTCGGGTGGTTTGTCGCAGCCGGCGAAGATGCAGCCGCCGTCGCGGAGGTCGAGCGCGGCCCGGATGGCGGGGGTGACGAGGCGTTGGGTGCGGCCGACGTCGAGGGTCGTAGGAGACGGTGACGACGATCCGGGGCCGGTCGCCGCCGTTGCTGGGGGCGAGGGAATCCTGGGTGTGGCGGTGGGTCATGGCGAGGAGTCCGTCGGCTCGTCGCATGGCGGGGGTGACGACCTCGGCGTACGGGTCGAGGGCTCGTTTTTCGGCGGCGGCGTAGGCGTCGACGATCCGGATGAACGGCTCCGCGGCGGCGGTGGGGAGGCTGCCGCGGATCAGCACTGATCCGCGGCCGTCGTTGTGGAAGGCGAGGCGCCGGTGGCGTTGCGCGGCTTTGAGTTCTCGTTCCAGCCGTGCGGCTTCCAGTTGGTCGGCGGTGGCGGGGGCGAGGACGTCGAGCAGGTGCGCGAGGGCAGTGCCCGACTCCGCCGAGAAACCGGGCTCGCCCGTCAGTCGATCGTGGCGATCGCCGAACCCTGGTTGACCGCCTCGTCCTCAGCGACCAGCAGGTGGACGACGCCGCCGACCGGTGCCGGCACCTCGACCGAGACCTTGTCCACCTGAACCTCAGCGAGAAGCTGGCCCTCGCTGACGGCCTGGCCTTCGGTGACGAACCAGGTCGAGACCACCCCCTCAGCGGTGGGCCGGTCCTTCGACAGGCTGGGGAACAGAACGTCCGTCATGCACCCACCACCTTGCGGATCGCTGCCTCGATCCGGTCGTGCCGCGGCAGAATCGCGTATTCCAGCGCATGGGCGTAGGCGACCGGGACGTCCGGGTTAGCGATCCGGGCGACAGGCGCCTTGAGGAGCGTCGGATCCACATCGGTGATCGAGGCGACCACCTCGCCGGAGAGGCCGTACGACAGGTAGTCCTCATCGACGACGACCAGCCGTCCAGTCTTGGCGACCGAGGCGAGGATGGCCTCGCGATCGAGCGGGACGAGACTGCGCAGGTCGAGCACTTCGACGTCGATCCCCTGCCCGGCAAGCGCCTCGGCGACGTCCAGGCAGTGGTGCACCGACAGCGACACGGTGACCACGGTCACGTCCGAGCCCGGACGGGCGACCGCAGCCTTGCCGATGGGTACCTCATAGGCCCCGGCCGGCACGTCCGCGATCGAACGCGGGTTCTTCACCATCCACGGCAGCCCCATCACACCCTTGTGGAACATGTAGACCACAGGGTTGTCGTCCCGGATCGCCGCGGCCATCAGCCCCTTGGCGTCGTAGGGGTTGCTGGGGACGACGACCTTCATCCCGGGCAGGTGCGCGAAGGTGCCCCACAAGCACTGCGAGTGCTGCGGACCGTCGGAGTAGCCGCCGCCCACGGCCATGGTCAGCACCATGGGCACCTTTACGTTCCCGCCGGATTCGAAGGTGATCTTGGCCATGTGGTTGTAGATCTGGTCCAGGCAGACGCCC
>JBAVKY010000377.1:0-21513 GCA_049688555.1 Propionicimonas sp. | reverse complement strand
TGCCCTTCGTCTGTTCATCGAAGATCAGGATGTCGGCCTCAGTTCCCAGCCATTTGGCCAGAATGATCTTCTGTTGGTTGCCGCCCGAGAGCTGGACGGTCATGTAGTTGGGGTCTTCAGGGTGGATCTGCAGGGCTTCGCGGTACTTCTCGAAGTTGGCCAGGATCTTCTTCTTGTCGACCCAGTACTGCCGCCGCTTGCCGAACAGGGGGACGAACATGTTCATCTTGTTGTCGAGGTTGCGGATGAAACCGTGGCGCTTACGATCCTCGGGAATCAGGGCGATTCCGTGGGCCATGGCGTCGATCGGGCTCTTGATCGTCACGGGTTTGCCGTTGATCTCGACCTGGCCCGCCTTGTAGGGGGCGGCGCCGAAGATGGCTTCGGCGACCTCCGTGCGGCCGGCCCCGACCAGCCCGGCGAAGCCGAGGATCTCGCCCTTGCGAAGCTCGAAGTCGATGTCGCTGAAGCGGCTTGAGGTGAGCCCGGAGACGCTGAGGGCGACCGGCTGGTTGGTCACGTCGGGGTGCTCGGTCGCTTGGAAGAGCGTGTTCAGTTCGCGCCCGACCATTCGCTCGATCATGGCCGACTTGTCGAGCTCCCCTCGCCGCCAGGTGCCCATCACCGCCCCGTCACGCAGGACGCTGATCTGATCCGACAACGTGATCACCTCGTCCAGCCGATGGCTGACGTAGATGATGGTGATGCCCTGGGCCAGCAGATCGCGAATGACGTCGAACAGCACTTCGGTTTCGCGATCCGACATGGACGCTGTGGGTTCGTCGAACGAGATGATCTTGGCGTTGTGGTAGAGCGACTTCGCGATGGCGATCATGTGGATGTCGCCCACCGTCAGCGAGCCGGCTTTGACCGAACTGCGGAAGTTGCACTTGAGCCTCTCCAGCAGGCTGTCGGTCTGGGCGTAGAGGCGTTTCCGGTCCAACAGCCCAGCTGACAAGTACGCACCTTCGGAACCCAGCGCGATGTTTTCGCCAACCGTCAGTTCAGGGACGATCTGGATCTCCTGGTGAACCTTCGAGATGCCGGCCTTGATGGCCTCGAACGGAGACTTGAACTTGACCACCTGGCCGAAGAGCTCGACCTCTCCGTCGTAATCTTCGTACACACCGTGGATGATGTTCAGCAGGGTGGACTTCCCGGCGCCGTTCTCCCCCACGATGGAATGCAGGGTGCCAGCTTCGACGACGATGTTCACGTCCTGCAAGACCACGTTGGCACCGAATCGCTTGGAAATGTGCCTGAGGTTCAATGCTTCAGTCATGCTCAATCCTCCTTGATCGAGAGACCATGGGGGGCAGCCGTGGGGCTGCCCCCCTCTGGTCGATGAGAACTGCGTTCGATCAGACCGGTGGTCGATCAGAACTTGGGATCAGTCCAGTTGATCAGGGTCTCGGCCGGCGTGTTCACGTTGGTCGAATCGATCAGGGCCTGCGGGGTCCACACCACGCGGGGCACGCTCTGCCCACCGAGGATCCGGATCGCCATCTCAACCGCGACCTGGCCCTTGTACTTGGGGAACGAGTCGATCGTGGCGGACAGTTCACCCTTCTTGATGGACGAGTACGCCTCACCGATGCCATCGACGCCGACCACCAGGATCTGCTTCCCGGACGCCTTCACTGCCTCGACCACACCGAGAGCCATGGTGTCGTTGTTGCTGAAGATCGCCTTCAGGTTGGGGTGCTTCTTGATCCAGGTGTCCGCCAGGTCCTTGGCCTTGGCCCGGTCCCAGTCAGCGTTCTGCTTCTCGACGATGCTGATGCCGGGGGCGTTCGCCTTCATGTACTCCTCGAAGCCGGCGGTCCGCTGCCGCGCGGCGAATGCCTTCGGCATGCCGATGACGATCGCGACCTCACCCTGCTTGTTGAGCTTGTTGGCGATCCATTCGGCAGCCAACTCGCCGTTCTGGATGGCCTTCGGGCCAACGTAGTTCGGTGCCGTGGCGATGATGCCGTCGTTGACATTGATGACGGGGATGTTGGCCTTCTTGGCGTCCTCGACGGCCGGGACGAGGTTGCCGTCCGAAATCGGCGAGAGCAGCAGCGCGGAGTACTTCTTGTTGATCATGTCCTTGGCGATGGCCAACTGGCCCTGCTCGTCGGATTCACCCTGGGCCGAGCGCATGTCGATGGTGACATTCAGGCCGGCTGCCTTCATCTTGGTGGCGCCGATCTCCATGCCCTCCTTCAGCGTCCGCCAGTACTCGTTTTCGAACGCCTTGGCGACGCCACCGAGCTTGATCTCGCCCTGGACCTTGGGAACCGCGCCCAAGCTGGTACGGACATCGGTGAAGTCCTTGCCATCAGCGGCTTCATCTGGGTTGAACGCAGCGGACGGAGCGGCTGTGGCTCCATCAGTCGTGGTGCCGCCCGGGCCGGTGCATGCCGTCAGTGCCACCAGCAACAGCGAGACAGCGGCCAACGCCTTCGTTGATTTCATTGTTCTTTCCTCCTACAGAGCGTTTCTGAAGTACTGCGACTTGATGCCGTCAGCCTCTTGGATCAGTTGGGTGATGTTGTCGATGCCGTACGTGGTCAGCTTTTCGACCATCAGGTCGACGGTTGCCGCATTCGCGATCGCCTCGTCGCGGGCCCGCTCGCGCTTGGGGAACGTGTCGAAGTAGATGACCGCGTCGTAGTCGTAGCGGAGCATGTAGTACAGGAACTCCATGGTTTCCCACGGGTGGACCGAGCCGATCATCAGACCGTCATCGAAACGATCGTTGCCGTCGTTGAGGTGGACTCCCCAGAGCTTCCCCTTGGCCAACAGCAGGGCGGCGCCGAAGCCGGGCTTGTCGCCGGCCATCAGCATGTGACAGAAGTCCAAGGTCGCGCCGACATTGGGCCGGTCGATCAGTTGCAGGACATAGAGCGTCATGCCGGTGTTGGGGATGAGGGAGTGAACTCGCTCCTCGTACGGCTTGTATTCGATGCTCAGCCGAACGTCGGGGCGGTAGTCGGCCAACTCCTGGAAGGCGGCCACAAGCTGGTCGATGCCCAGGTTGTAGTCCTTCTGGAAGGTGTAGTCGACACCGTCGAACCCGAGCCATACCGTGACCAGGTCACAACCCAACTCGGCGGTGGCGTCCATTCCCGCTTTGGTGAGCTCGATCGCCTTGCGGCTGAGCTCACGATCTCGGTTGGTGTACTCGCCATGGATGAACTCTTTGCGGAAGCGCATGGCGACGCTGTTGATGGTCAGCCCGAGCTCGTCGAGGAGTAGCCGCAGGTCGGACACGGACGTCCCCACGAAGTGCTCTGGATAGTTGAGGTCCACGTACTTGATGGACCCGGTGGCTGCAATCTCCCGGAGGGCGGACGCCACATCCCCGGTCTCGGAAACGAATGAGTTGAGCCTCGTTGCGTACTTCATTGTCATCACCTCTCTGGGGTCAACAGTAGAACGTGATGACAACCGTTGTCAACGGTTTTCAGAAAACTTCATACTGGATGGCAAGGCTTGCCGTCGGATGCCAGTGCCGTCGATGGCTCGCAACTTGGCGCTTCCGTCCGCATATTCCGTAGCCATGGGCGATTCTTGGGCACAGATCCGCCCGGCTCAAGCTTCTCATCGCTTGGCTTTAGGTGGCCTACGTGACGACAATGGTCATCATCTACTCCCCCAGAATGCGCACTATTGCCGTGAAGCCATGCCATGCCGAAACCGGGCAGGCGCACTGAGCCCGCGCGCCGGCGAGGTTCGGAGGGGACGCGCCAGACCCGGGCACCAAGCTGACCGAACGCGGCACGTGGACGACCTGACCGATAACCCACCCAGAACCCCTTGCCAGAGAAGGGAGCCGGTAGCGCAAGAGATGGTCAGAGCCAAAGCCGCAGTGGATCACAGACGGCCTGCAGCCGCGCGCTGCGTGGCTACCTCAGCGCGTCTCGTCGCGCACGATGGGTGGATCGGGGTCCTCTCCATTGGCGACCGCCTCCACCCAGTCAACCGCCTCGTCCGAGAGATAGGATCCGGTGATCTCGCCGCCTGCCCGGACGATCTCATTGACGATGTCTTCGGGCACCGCGTCGCCGTTGTTGTCCATCAGCCACGCCCGGGATTGCCGCCGGATCCTCGGCCACCACACTTCGATACTCATGCGCCATTGTCACCCGTGGCGACACCCCGAGCCGACCTCCTTCCTGAATACACCACGCGAGGTGCGCCCGACCAGGGCTGGCCGTGGCTGGGGGCGAATGTCCCGCTCCGGACTCCCCAGCCTGACCCCGATCGCTGAGGTTCGCCCTCGGCGTGCCCGGGGAATCGATGTCCTCGATTGCGGGTTTGGGGTGTGGAGGACGAAGGATGGCCACCATGACCGTGTCGCCGTGGATGATGATGCGCTCCCTATCACGCGACTCAGCTGTCGCGGAGAAGAGGCTTGCGCCGGGAACGTACCGACGCGTGATGGCGTATGCGGGACGGTACCGGGCGTCGATCGCAGCGTTCCTCGTGATCGTCGTGGTCGACGCGCTGCTGGTCGTCGCCGTGCCGCTGCTGTTCCGCGAGATTGTCGATCACGGTGTCATCCCGGGAGACGCGGGTGTGGTGGTCCGGCTCGCCCTCATCGTCGCTGGGATCGCCCTGTTCGACGCGGTCCTGACCGTGGTCCAGCGGTGGTTCTCTTCGCACATCGGCGAGGGCCTGATCCTCGACCTGCGCACTGAGGTGTTCGGGCATGTGCTGAAGCAGCCCATCGCCTTCTTCACCCGTGCGCAGACCGGTTCGCTGGTCTCGAGATTGAACAGTGACGTCATCGGGGCGCAGCAGGCCTTCACGTCGGTGTTGTCGAACGTGGTGAGCAACATGGTGTCGGTCGCCCTGGTCATCGGCACCATGGTCGTGCTCTCCTGGCAGGTCACGCTGGGCGCGTTGCTGCTGGTGCCGGTCTTCCTGTTCCCGGCCAGGTTCATGGGCCGACGGCTCGCCGGCCTGGCCCACCGGCAGATGTCGCTGAACGCCGACATGAGCTCTCGGATGACCGAGCGATTCAATGTGGCTGGGGCTTTGTTGGTGAAGCTCTTCGGGACGCCGGAGCGCGAGGAGGCGGAGTACGCCGAGCGTGCCGCACGGGTACGCGACGTCGGCGTCAGGATCGCGCTCAACCGGTCGGTCTTCATGGCGGCGCTGACGCTCGTCGCGGCACTGGCGACCGCGATGGTCTACGGCTTCGGCGGGCTGATGGCGGCCGGGGGGTCGCTGACGGTCGGCACGCTGCTGGCCCTCACCGCCCTACTGGCCCGCCTGTACGGGCCGCTGACCGCGCTGTCCAACGTCCGCGTCGACGTCATGACCGCCTTGATCTCGTTCGAGCGCGTCTTCGAGGTGCTCGACCTGAAGCCGCTCATCCAGGAACGGCGTGGAGCGGTGCCGTTACCCACCGGGCCCCTCGACGTCGTCGTCGATGGCGTCTCGTTCCGCTACCCGTCCGCCGACGAGGTCTCGCTCGCCTCGCTGGAGTCCACGGCGTCCGGCGACCGTCGTGCGGGTGACGTCGTGCTCCACGACGTCTCGGTGACCGCCCGCGCGGGGCAACTCGTGGCGCTCGTCGGCCCCTCAGGAGCTGGCAAGACGACGCTGAGCTCGCTCGTGGCCAGGCTCTACGACCCCACCTCCGGAGCCGTGCGCATCGGCGGCGTCGACCTGCGGGACGCCACCCTCGCATCCCTGCGCCAGCGGGTCGGCGTCGTCACGCAGGACGCCCACCTGTTCCACGACACGATCCGGGCCAACCTGCTCTACGCCCGCCCCAACGCGAGCGATGCCGAACTCGACCGCGCCTTGCGGTCGGCCCAGATCGCGGACCTCGTCGACGACCTGCCGGAAGGGCTCGACACGGTCGTCGGCGACCGCGGGCACCGCCTCTCCGGCGGCGAGAAGCAACGCCTCGCGATCGCCCGGCTGCTCCTCAAAGCCCCAGACGTCGTCATCCTCGACGAGGCCACCGCGCACCTCGACTCCGAATCCGAGGTCGCCGTCAAGACCGCGCTCGACAGGGCACTGACCGGCCGAACGGCACTGGTGATCGCCCACCGCCTCTCCACCATCCGCCAAGCCGACCTCATCGTCGTGCTCGACCACGGCCGCGTCGTCGAGACCGGCCGCCACGAAGACCTGCTCGCGCGTCACGGGCTCTACGCCGAGCTCTACACGACCCAGTTCGACATCAGCCCGAGCGATCTTGTGGGCGACCCCGACTGAGCACACCGCAGTCCCCAGTCACCCAGGCGAACCCGCACCGACGCCAGCCGCGGCTCCGCATCCGCTCAATGCGTCTCGGCGCTCATCCTCCCGGCTCAATGGGACGTCGGACGTAAGTGGCGGCCGCTGGCTAGACGACGATGCCCTGCGGGCCCGTCGACCGACGGCGGTTCTGAGCATGTCCAGACACCGATACACTTTCATTCGTACTTTCATTGATCTCGATCTCGAAAACGCACCGCCCCATTTTCGTAAGCTGCCAGCCAGTGAGGAACCATGGAAATCCTGTTCGACACCGCCAACCTGGCCGCGATCGAGACGTTGACGCCGTTCTACCCGGTGTCCGGAGTGACGACCAACCCGACGATCATCAAAGCCGAGGGACGGATCGACCTCTACAAACACTTCCGCCGGATCCGGGAGATCATCGGGACCGGCCGGACGCTCCACATCCAGGTGCTGGCCCAAACCGCGGACGGTATCGTCGCCGACGCCCACCGGCTGCTCGACCAGGTCGACGACCAGGTCTTCGTCAAGATCCCGACCACCGAGCAGGGCATCCGCGCGATGCGGCTGCTGAAGGACGAGGGCATCGGGGTGACCGCCACCGCGATCTACTCCAAGACCCAGGGCATGCTGGCGATCGCGGCCGGCGCGGACTACATCGCGCCGTACTTCAACCGCATGGAAAGCCTGGACATCGACACCAGCGCCACCATCAAGTCGCTGGCCAAGTTCATCGACCGGCACGGCGCGGCCTGCAAGATCATGGCTGCCAGCTTCAAGAACGTCGCCCAGGTGAGCGCGGCGTTCGAGGCCGGCGCTGCAGCCGTCACGCTGCCACCGGCGCTGCTTCAAGCCTCACTGGCCGCTCCCGACGTGACCCAGGCCGTGAAAGCCTTCGCCGACGACTGGTTCGAGACCTTCGGAACCCACGAACTGCCCTGACCACCTCGACCGTGACCGCCACCCCGGCGCCGACTACAGTGAGGCAGCATCAACTCCCGGGAGGGCAGCATGGCGGCGGGTTACAACCTCGACACGACCGGCGACCTGGGCCTGGGTGATGACTTCACCATCGGCGCCGGGCAAGAGATCGATCTCGCCTGCCGCTGGGATTTCGATGCCCGCCACTGGCAGCGCATGTCCTTCGTGCCGGCCGGCGAAGGCACCGTGACCATCGTGCGCGAGTGGGTCGAGCGCGACGTGCGGCAGGACAAATGGGGCACCCACGTCACGGTCACCCTCTGGACTCGCCTGCGCAACGAAAGCGGCGACGTCATCGCGGTCACGCCCACGGTCTTCGTGGCCCCTTCACGCTACCGACGACCATGAGAGCGGCTCCCATGAAGCTCACCGTGCTCTACCAGGCTGACGGACTCATCGTGTCCCTGCTGCGTCTCGCTGCGGCTGTCTCCGGCGAAGACGGCCCGAGACCTCCCCAGATCGCGATCGAACCCGGGGCGGGGCAGCGGGTGGCGATCGTCGAGGTCGACGCAGCATGGGACCAGCGCCCGCTCGCCGACATCCATCGGGCCTTCGTCGTCGTCGAGGACTCCGAAGGCGTCCGGCTGAGCCGGCGCGACGCCGCAAACTGACCGGGAGCGGCACGCCGGCCGTCCCCTCCCGACCGGGACCAGGTGACACAATGCCCGGGTGACAGGGCTCTTGGTGGCTGGGACGTCGTCGGACGCGGGCAAGTCGCTGATCGCGGCCGGGTTGTGCCGAGCGTGGGCCCGCCAAGGCGTCCGGGTGACGCCGTTCAAGGCCCAGAACATGTCGAACAACTCGATGGTCTGCCCTGATGGCTCCGAGATCGGCCGGGCCCAGTACCTGCAGGCGATCGCCGCCGGGGTGGAACCCGCCGCGGTACATAACCCGGTGCTGCTGAAGCCGGCCACCGACCGGCGGGCGTTCATCGTGCTGCGCGGGCAGCCCGGCGGGACGCTGGAAGCCGGCGAGTACACCAGCGGACGCACCCGGCTGGCCGAGGCGGCGTTCGAGGCCTTCCGCGAGCTCGAAGCGGGCTACGACCTGGTGGTCGCCGAGGGTGCCGGCTCCCCGGCTGAGATCAACCTGCGCTCAGGTGACTATGTGAACTTCGGCCTGGCCAGGGAGTTCGGGCTGCCGGTGGTGTTGGTGGGCGACATCGACCGCGGCGGCGTACTGGCCTCCATCTTCGGCCATTGGGGTATCGTCGACGACGCCGATCGGACGCTGCTGGCCGGGTACCTGATCAACAAGTTCCGGGGCGACCAGTCCGTCCTCGACCCCGGGCTGGCGGAACTCAGCGTCAGAACCGGGCTGCGTTGTTTCGGGGTGATGCCCTGGCTGAACCAGGTGTGGCTGGACAGTGAGGACGCCCTGGCCTTCGCCAAGTGGCCCCGGCTTCAGGGCACGGCCGGGAGCCTGCGGGTGGCCGCCGTCCGGTTCCCGCGGATCTCGAACGCCACCGACCTGGACGCCCTAGCCGCCGAACCCGGGGTGGACGTGTTCGCCACCGCCAGCACCACCGACCTGACCAGCGCCGACCTGGTGGTGCTGCCGGGCAGCCGCTCGACCCTGGCGGATCTGGCCTGGCTGCGGGAACTCGGCCTGGCCGAAGCCTTGGCGCGACGGGCCAGGGACGGCGGCCCGATCCTCGGCATCTGCGGCGGCTACCAAATGCTCACCGACTCTATCGACGACCCGGTCGAATCCCGACGCGGCACCGAACCCGGCCTCGGCCTGCTGCCCGCCCGGGTGCGCTTCAGCGACGAGAAGGTGCTCGGACGCCCCCGCGGCGAGTGGCAAGGCCACCCGGTGGTCGGCTACGAGATCCACCACGGTGTGGTCGAGCCCACCGGCGGCGAGCCGTTCCTCGATGGCATCCGGACGGGGAACACCTGGGGCACGATCTGGCACGGCGCCTTCGAGAACGACGGCTTCAGGCGGGCGTGGCTGACCGAGTTGGCCGGCACGGTCGGCTCGACCTGGCAACCCGCGGAGGGCGCCCTGGGCTTCGCCGCCCGCCGGGAGCTCATGCTGGACAGCCTGGCCGATGCTCTTGAGGAGAACGTCGACCTCCCCGCGCTGCTGGATCTGGCCCGCCACCGTTGACCGACTCAGGCGGCGCCCGCTGCCGCGCCGTCGACCGCGAAGGCGGCCTGCACGGCGTTCACCAGGTCCTGGACGTCGCGGACGCCGTCGCTCGCCAGCCCGAGCAGCGCCGCCGTCCGCAGCACCATCGGCTGCCGAAGCCGGGCTGCCGACACCAGGCTCGGGTCGCCGAGCAGCTCGACCGGCTCACCTTGGCGAACCTGCCCGTCCACGAGAACCGCCACCGAATCGGCCCACCGCAACGCGAAATCCACGTCGTGGGTGGCGATGGCCACCGTGGTGTGCGCCTTCCGCAAGCGCTCCAGCGCCCCGACCATTTCGTCGACTCCCTGGGGGTCGAGGCCTGCGGTCGGCTCGTCGAGCAGGATCACGCACGGCTCCATGGCCAGCGCCCCGGCGATGGCGACCCGCTTGCGCTGCCCGTAGGACAGCTCGTGGATGGGCCGTTCGGCCAGATCCGCGATGGAGAGCACCGCCAGCGCCCGGGCAACCCTCGTGCGCACTTCGGACTCGGCAAGGCCCAGGTTGAGGGGGCCGAAGGAGACGTCACGGCCGACGTCGGCGGCGAACAGTTGGTCATCGGGGTCCTGAGCCACCAACTGGGCGACCTGGCGATGGGCGCGCAGCGCGCCACGGCTGTACCCGACCGGCTCCCCGTCCACCACGACCTGGCCGGCCGAGGGGCGGACCGATCCGGCCAGGGCACGCAAGAGGGTGGTCTTGCCCGATCCGTTGGCGCCGAGCAGCGCCAACCGTCCGCCCCTGGGGATCGACAGGTCGGCTCCGCGCAGCACCTGGCGGGGTCCGAACGCCACGTGAAGCCCAGTGGCCGAGAGCTGGCGATGGCTCATCGCAGCGCGCCCCAGGCCAGTGATCCGCCCACCAGCACCGCCAACAGCCCGACCGCCCCGGCCAGAAACCCCGCCGAGCGGAGGCGGGCAGGCTCGAGGGTGCGCAGGCTGTCCTCGTAGCCCCGTCCGGCGAGGCCGGCTTCGAGTCGTCGCGCGCGGTCCCAGGAACGCAGGAACAGCGCGGTCACCCCCAGGGAGGCCGAACGCATCGCAGCCCTGCGGTTGACGTAGCCGAGCCGAGCCTCCTGGGCGGCGTGGATCGCGCCCGCGCTCTCCAGCAGCCCGAAGGTCAACCGGTAGACCAGCGACGCGATCTCGATCAGCGGGTCGGGCACGTGTGCCCGGCGCAGGCCGGAAAGTAGGTCGACCATCGGGGTGGAGCAGGCGAGGGTGAACAGGGCCAGCGTCGCCGCCACGGCCCGGACGGCCAGCACTCCGGCCATGGTGAGGCCCGCAGCGGTCACTTGCAGCCTGGGGCCGGCGTCCCAGCTGGGGCTGACGGCCACCGTCGCAACCCCGATCAGGATCGACACCACCGGCAGCCAACTGATCCGGACGAACCGCGCCCAGCCAACCCGGATCGGGCCGAGCAGCAGTGCCAGGCTGACCCCGGCCACCGCCAGCCCGCCCGGGACGGGAGGCAGGGTGATGGCCGCGAGCAGTAGCCCCAATGACAGGACGGCCTTGTCCCGCAGGGATCGCGTCCGCCAAGGGCTGGACCAGGCAGCGTGGTCCAGCGGCAGTCCGTGGCCCATCAGGGCACCGGTTCCGTGGCTGTGGGCGGGTTCGCCGGAGCCGCCTGCGCCTTTCGCCGTCGGCGCAGGCCAACGATCGCGAACCCGAGGATGGTGCCACCGATCCCGGCCTGCAAGGCGAACAGGCCCGCCTCGACCTCACCCGACGCCGGTTGGAAGAACGGGGTGAACCACGGCTGGTAGCCGGGATTGGCCGCCTGGATCTGTTCGACGGCAGTCGCGTCAGTGCCGGCGAAGCGTCCGTCCGGGCTGGTCTGCCCTCCGATGACGAAGCTGACCGCCACGACGGCAACCAGGACCAATCCGAGCAGGACGTTGACGGCCGACTTCCTCATCTCAGGGCGTCCTGCAGCGCCGGGCTGAGCACGCCGAGCCGTTCGAGCTCGGGAGTCGCGACGTCGGTCAACAACCGGAAGACCAGCACGCCCAGGATGCCTCCGGCGATCGCGAGCGGGATCTGCGTCATCGCGAAAAGGGTCAGGAACTTGGCGATCGAGCCGGCCAGTCCGGTGACCGGGTCGGGAAACGCCAGCCCCAGTTGCACCGCGGTGACCACGTAGGTCGACAGGTCGGCGAACGCTAGCGCCAGGAACACCCCGACATCGCGGTTCCAGCCCAGCCGTGCGGACAGCTTCCAGAGCGAATAGCCCACCCACGGCCCGGCGATGCCCATCGAGAAGACGTTCGCGCCGAGGGTGGTGATGCCGCCGTGGGCCAGCAGCAGGGCTTGGAAGGCCAACACGATCGTCGACAGGAACGCCATCACCGGTGGTCGGAAGAGGACGGCACCAAGGCCGGTACCAGTCGGGTGGGACGAACTGCCGGTGACCGAGGGCAGCTTGATAGAGGACAGGACGAAGGTGAAGGCCCCGGCGGCCGCCAACAACAGCCGCGACTCCGGATGCTCCCTCGATTGCGTGATGACCCGCCGGGCGCCATGGACGACGAAAGGCGCGGAGATGGCGTACCAGGCGACACAGTGGACGACGGGTAGGAATCCCTCAGCGATGTGCATGAGTTCCCCTTCAGGTGGCGTGGCCTTAGGAACCGACGCCCCCGTCCGTGTCTGACTTCCCCGTCGCTGGGGTCACAGTGGCCCGACCGTCCCGGAGTTGCACCGGATTCCGTTCGTGGGCGGCATTTGATCATCGCACCCGGGTGGGGACGCCGGGCAGGAATCGCCGATTGTGGGATCACGGCCCCGACTCCTGTCAGCCGGGTCTGGCACACTCAACCCCCGTGGGAACGATCCAGAACCAGGTGACCAGACGTGCCTGAGGGAACGCCGCCGACCATGCCCGAAGACGGCCTCACCGCGAAGCAGCGGCGGCTGCGCCCGGCCTTGATCGTGAACACCGGCGAGGGCAAGGGCAAGACCACGGCCGCGATGGGGTTGGCCCTGCGCGGCTGGCACCAGGGATGGTCGATCGGGGTGTTTCAGTTCGTCAAATCCGGGAAGTGGCAGACCGGCGAGCGGGCGGCTCTGACAGCCCTCGGCGCGGAGCACCAGCGCACCGGCGCCGGCGGACCCGTGGAGTGGTTCGCCACCGGGACGGGACGCCGCTGGGTGCGCCGCCCGGACGCCGAGCCCGAGCCGGGCGACGCCGCCCGCGAGGCCTGGGACGAAGTGAAGCTGCGGCTCGCGCAGCAGCGCCACCAGCTGTACGTGCTGGACGAATTCGCGTACCCGTTGACGTGGGGGTGGCTCGACCTGGCCGAGGTGGTGACCACCCTGCGCGATCGTCCCGGCACCCAGCACGTGGTGATCACCGGACGCGGCGTCCCGGCGGAACTGCTGGAGATCGCCACCACCGTCACCGAGATGACCAAGCTGAAGCACCCGTTCGACAGCGGGCAGAAGGGTCAGGCGGGCATCGAATGGTGAACCTCCCCAGGTTGGTCATCGCGGCCGGCGCCTCCTCGGCCGGCAAGACCACCATCGCCACCGGGCTGATGGCCGCGCTGCGAGGCGCCGGGCACCAGGTGGCCGGGTTCAAGGTGGGCCCGGACTTCATCGATCCCGGCTACCACGCCCTCGCCACGGGGAGACCGGGACGCAACCTGGACGCCGTGCTCACCTCCGAGGAACTGGTCCCCCGGCTGCTGCTGCACGGGGCCTCGGCCGGGGACGCCTCCCTCTGGCGGGCGGACGTGGCGATCGTCGAGGAGGCGAGGGTGTTCGACGGTCAGCCGGGCCGCGACGGCCGCGGCTCCACCGCACACCGCGCTCGACCCGACGACGCCCGAGACGCGTCCCGTCAACCGGCTGGCGTGGCGATCGTCGAGGGCGTGATGGGGCTGTTCGACGGCCAGCTGGGCCGCGACGGCTTCGGCTCCACCGCACACATCGCCCGGCTGATCGACGCGCCGGTGGTCCTGGTGGTCGACGCCGCGGGTAGTTCCCGCAGCGCGGCGGTGAGCGCGCTCGGGCTGCGCGACTTCGACGAGCGGATCCGGATCGGCGGAGTTGTCATCAACCGGGTGGCCGGTGACCGGCACGCCGCCGAACTCGCCGCGGTCTTCGAGGCGGCCGGGGTACCGGTGCTCGGCATGGTGCCGCGCAACGCCCGCGTCCACGCGCCGTCACGGCACCTCGGGCTGGTGCCGGCCGCCGAGCGCGCGGAATCGTCCGCCATCATCGAGGCCTTGGCCGGGCACGTCGCCGATCACGTGGACCTGGCCGCCGTGCTGCAGGTCGCGGCGCGGGCCCCAGAGCTGATCGATGTTCCCTGGGACCCGGGTTTGGTGATGATTCCGGTCGCCGGCCGTCCGCTGGTCGGCCTGATGGGCGGGCGGGCGTTCACCTTCCGGTACGCCGAGACCGAAGAACTGCTGCGCGCGGCCGGCTGCGAGGTGGTCGACATCGACCCGCTGCGGGACGCCGGGCTGCCGGCCGGGATCGCGGCGCTCTACATCGGCGGCGGCTTCCCCGAGGTGCACGCGGTGGAGTTGAGCCGCAACGCCGCCCTGCGGACTGCCATCGCCGAGGCGATCTTCGACGGGCTGCCCGCGGTGGCCGAGTGCGCGGGCCAGTTGTATCTGGGCGAGCATCTCGACGGCCACCCAATGGTCGGCGCGCTGCCCGCGTCCGCCCGGATGACGCCCCGGCTGACGCTGGGCTACCGCCAGGCGACCGCGCGGGCCGAGACCCTGCTCGCGGCAGCCGGGGACACCGTGGCCGGGCACGAGTTCCATCGCACCCAGACCACCCCCGGGCACGGCACGGGCCCGGCCTGGTCGTGGGCCGAGACGCTTGAAGGCTTCTCGGTAGACCCGGCGCAGACCGGCGAGCCCACGCTGCACAGCTCGTACCTGCATGTGCACTGGGCGGGGAATCCGGGGTGCGCGCAACGGTTCGCCGTAGCCGCCGCCGGGTTCGCGGCCAGGTCCGGCGGGCGGGCGCCGGCCGTCCGCACCGAGGGACGCTTGGACGGCATCGACCTGCACCACCACGGCGACCGCGATATCGCGCCCGGCCTGGTCGATCTTGCCGTCAACGTGATGCTTCCCGGGCCGCCGGCCTGGTTGGCCGAGGTGATCGAGCGGACCGTCGCAGGCCTGGGCACCTACCCGGACGCGGCCATCGCCCGGGACGCCCTCGCCGAGGCCCACGGGCTGCCGCCGGAGATGGTGCTGCCCACCGCTGGTGGCGCTGAGGCATTCGCGCTGGTCGCCCGGACGCTGAGAGCGGCCCACCCGCTGGTGGTGCAGCCGCAGTTCACCGAGCCCGAGGCGGCGCTGCGGGCGGCCGGGCACGCCGTCCAGCGATGGCTGCTGCCGGTGGCGGCGGGTGCCGATCAGCCCGGCCTGGGCGACCTGCCCACGTGGGCGGACGCGCTCTTCGTCGGCAACCCGACCAATCCGACCGGGTGGCTGCACCGCCGCGAGGACCTGCTCCAGGCGGGCCACGGGCGACTGCTGGTGGTCGATGAGGCGTTCATGGACGCCACCGACGAGCGGGAGTCGCTGATCGGACCGGCCATGCCGAACCGGCTGGTGGTGCGCTCGCTGTCGAAGACCTGGGGTCTGGCTGGGCTGCGGGTGGGCTACGTGGTCGGCGACCGGACTCTGATCGCCCAGCTGGAGCAGGCTCAGCCCGCGTGGCCGCTGTCGGCCCCGGCGATCGCGGCGATGGTGGCCACCAGCACCGCCGGGGCGCTGGCCGAAGCCAGGCTGCGGTATCAGGAACTGGCTGGGCACCGGGAATACCTGGTGGCGGCGCTGACTCGGGAGGGCTTCGGCGTGGTGGCGAGCAGCGCCCCGTTCGTACTGATCCATACCTCGGTATGCGGGCCACGTTCGGTGCGTCTGGGGCTTGCCGCCGCTGGCTTCGCCGTCCGGCGGGGGGAGTCGTTTCCCGGTCTGGGGCCGACCTGGATCCGGGTGAAGGTTCCGGAGCCTGCGGTGGCGGATCGGTTCGTGGCCGCGCTGGCGTCGCTGCGGACTGACCACGGTTGAGAACGGACCGTTGCCGTGGCCACGCTGGCGTTGCTGCAGACGAACCTCAGAAATAGCGGATCGCGCGGTTGTCCACACCAGCCCCGCAGCGAACAGCCCACAGCAGAGAACAGCCCACAGCGGAGATCAGACCACCGCAGAGAACAGACCCCAGTGGAGAACGGATCGCGGATGGTCGCCCCGTGATCGACGCTGACCCCTCTTTCGAGTTGCCTGGACGAGGTCGTCTCGCGGCGTGTCGAGATGCCGACCGTTCCCGGCAGCCACCACCTGCACGCAGCGGCTCGACGCGAGACATCCACGGCGGGCACGAGCACCAGGAGCCTTGCGGAGCGGATCCGACTCGCGTCCTCTTCGACGGGAGCGACATAACAGCCAACCCGGCCCGACGCGCCCTCGCGAAACGTCAATCGAAAACCTGTTCGATATTTTCATCTGATTCTCAGGTCCACAAGGGGGTTCAGCGGCCTCCGGCGACAATTTGTGTCAGACCCGGCTGATTGGCTTAAGGCATGGGAAACGAACCGGCCGTGCAGGCGTTGCAGTCGATCGGGGTGATCCTCGACCGGATCGACCCGGCCACCGTCGGAGCCGGGGAACGGCTTGGCTGCGCCCGGCAGGCCCGCCGGTTGGCGTCCCGGCTGACCGCCGTCGCCGGACTGCTGCTCGCCGACGCCGAGGCGGCCAAGGAAACGATGCGGTCGACGGGGACGCCGATCACCACATTGTTGGCGATCGAGGCTGGTCTGTCGAAGCGGGAAGCGGCCGGGGCCATGCATCAGGCCCGGGAGTTGAGCCAACACCCGCAAGTCGGCCTGGCCGCGGCGGCGGGCGACATCAGCACCGGCCAAGCCCGCGCCATCCACAGCGTGCTGCGAAGTCTCGACGGGTTGAACGAGCAGCAGCAGGCACGGGCGGAGCAGGTGATGCTCGGTCTGGCGGCGTCGATGGATTCCGACCGGTTGGCGAAGGCGGCACCCCTGGTGCTGGCCGACGTTGCTGCCGACCGGGCCGCTGAAACCCAGGAGCGTCGCCTGCAACGCCAAGCGGAGGCGGGACGAAGGAACCGGTCGCTGGTGTTCGGTCGGGACAACGACGGGTCGGTAACGTTCGCTGGGAGTCTGCCGCTGGCTGAGGGGGAAGCCTGGCAGGTGATCCTGAACTCCTACAGCGAAGCCACCCGCCGTAACGCCCACGAAGCACGCGATCCACTGGCACTGGACCTCTCCCCGGCGCAGCGCAAGGCGGATGCGTTGCTGGCCATGATCACCGACCACCAGGCCGGCCGGCCGGCCCCCGGCGTCGCCGGGGACCGGCCGAGGGTCGTGGTCACGCTGAGCTACGACCAGCTGCGGGCTGGAGCGGCCGGGGCTGGGCTGATCGGTGACGAGCCGCTCAGCGCCGGGGATCTGCGCCGGCTGTGCTGTGACGCCGACCTCATCCCCGCGGTCCTGGGCGCCGCGAGTGAGGTCCTCGACGTGGGCCGCTCCTGCCGGCTGGTCACCCCCGCCATCCGGACCGCGCTCACGCTGCGGGACGGCGGATGCATCTTTCCCGCGTGCCAGGCACCGGCGATCGTGTGTGACGCCCACCATCTCTGTCCCTGGATCGACGGCGGCCCCACCGCGCTGTGCAACTGCTGCTTGCTCTGCGCCCAGCACCATGCGCTGGTCGAACCCGCGAAGCACGGCTTCCGGGACCAGTGGGAGATCCGCATCGCCGCCGACGGTATCCCTGAGGCGATTCCTCCGGCCCGCATCGACCCTCACCGACAACCGATCCGCCACACCCGCTTCACCCGAGCCGGACCGTCGATAGATGGGACCGCGCCGCCAGCCACGTGACCCACCCCGGCTCACCCCCGGCCGAGTCTGGCTGCCTCGGCGCGGCATGACAAGAAACCCCCACGCACACCCCACGACGGGGACGCCACGTAACCACCAACCCGGGGACCCACGCCGCGAATCCTCCGTCCAACGGCGAGTGTCTCCCGATCCCGCGATCTCGCGATCCCACAAGGTCGCCATAGTCCGCACGCCCGGCCCGGGTCTAGCCTGGATCCAGGAGGTAGTCATGCCCGATGTGAACTGGCACGTCACGACCCTCGATCCGTGGGTGAGCGCCGGGATCCGCCAAGTCGTTCCGATGAAAGACATCTCCCAGGCCTTCTCCAAGGCCTTCGGGGACGTCGCCGCCGCTGCTGCCCAGGCCGGGGTCGAACTGGTCGGGCCCGCCTACGCCTGCTACTTCGGCATGCCCGAGGAGGTGGTGGACGTGGAGATCGGCTTCGGGATTCCCAACCAAGCCGAGCTCCCCGGCCTCGTCGTCACCGAACACCCGGCCACCCCAGCGGTGCTCGGCACCCACGTCGGCCCCTACGACCACCTGAAGCTCAGCTACGACACCCTGCCCGCGTGGCTCGCGGAGAACCCTGCCGAGCTCAGCCAGAGCATGTTCGAGTTCTACGACTCCGAACCGGACGCCGAGAACCCGATCACTCGCCTGGTGTTCCCGCTGGCCTGAGCCCGTCTACTCGCAGTTCATGGGCCAACGCCCAGGTAAGTGCCTCGGCGACCGAGCCGACCACGGCCACGCCCACGGGCAGCGCCGGGCGGCGCACGATGACCACGGCCACTCCGATTTCGGCTGCGGCGTCCAACTTGGCGTCCGTGGCACCGCCGGAGTCCTTCGTGACCAGCACGTCAATACCGCGGCCGCGGAGCAGTTCGCGCTCTTCGGCCAGGTCGAACGGGCCGCGCGCCCGCAGCACCTCCCAGGTGCTCGGCACCGCGAACTCAGGGGCATCCACCACCCGCACCAGCACATAGCGATCCGTCCAGCCCACGAAGTCGGGCAAGGTCTGCCGTCCGGTGGCAAGGAACACCCGCTCCCCCAGGGTCTGAGCCACTTTCCTGGCCTCGGCCATCGACTCGACCCAGTACCAGGACGCCGCGTCCGGTCGTCCCGACCAGCCTGGACGCGACAGCCGCAACAACGCGACGCCGGTCTCGCCACAAGCCACGGCGGCGTTCGCGGTGATCTGGGCGGCGAAGGGATGGGTGGCGTCCACCACGGCCGTCACCCCCTGTTCGCGGAGGTAGGCCGCCAGCCCCGGCACTCCCCCGAAGCCGCCCACCCGCACCGCCCCAGCGGGCCGCCTCAGGTCGGTCACGTCCCCAGCTAGCGACGTCACCACCGGGACGCCCGCAGCCACAAGCTCGTGAGCCAGCGTCCGAGCCTCGGCCGTGCCACCGAGCAGCAGGACGGTCATCGCCGCCACGCCCCAGCAGACGCGGCCAGCACGGACGCGGCCAAGGCCGACCCGGCGGACACGGCCAAAGCCAGCCGGTTCCCCCGGGCCAGGTCGGCCGAGGTGGGCGCCGGCCCGAAGCCCAGTACGCCGCGATCCTCCTCGACGCCCTCGTAGACGTTACGTCCGCCGAGTTGCACACCCAGCGCCCCGGCGAAGGCCGCTTCGACCACTCCCCCGTTGGGGCTCGGATGCTGCCCCGCCTGCTTGGCGACGGCCCGGGCCGCGTCCGCGGGGCTCCCGCCGACCAGCGGGGCCGCGGCGGTGGCGAGCCCGCCGGCGATCCGGGCAGGCAACCAGTTGGCCACGTCGTCCAGCCTGGCCGCAGCCCAGCCGAAGTTGCGGTAGCGGTCGCTGCGGTAGCCGACCATCGCGTCCAGGGTGTTGATCGCCCGATAGGCCAGCAGTCCGGGAATGCCGGCCACCGCCCCCCAGAACAGCGGGGCGACCACGGCGTCCGAGGTGTTCTCGGCCACCGATTCGAGCGTCGCGCGGGCGAGACCGTCGGTGTCCAGCGCCTCCGGGTCGCGACTCACCAGATTGCGCACCCGCGCCCGAGCTCCGGGCAGGTCGCCGGCGTCGAGCCGCTCGGCGATCACCGCCGATTCGGCGGCCAAGGACCGTCCGCCCAGCACCGCCCAGGTGGCAGCAGCGGTGGCGAGCACCCCCAGCAACGGCCGGTCGCGGACGACCCGCCGCACCGCACAGCCCAACCCGAGGGCCCCGCCGACCAGCGCCGCCTCATGGGCGACGCCGCGGCCACGGGAGTCGGCGTACCAGAGCACTTCCAGGGCTTGCGCCAGCTTCCCGAACCCCGCCACCGGGTGGTACCGGCGCGGATCTCCGAAGGCCTGATCGGCGAGCCAGCCGAGCGCTAGCCCCAGGCCGATGACGGAGCGTGCCATAGCCACCCTTTCCTGGTCACCCGACCCAGCAGAGTGTGCCAGACTGGGCCCGCAACGACGTGCCGAGGAACTCCGGTGAACCCGCAAGGGCGAATCCGGGGCGGTCCCGCCACTGTGACCGGAATGCTCCGGAAGCCAGGAACTCGCCTCGCTGCAGAGCGAAACGTCGGGCGAGGACACCTGAGGAGGCTCCATGGCAACGCTGATCGGGGTGGGGGTCGGACCCGGCGACCCCGGGCTCGTCACCTTGAAGGCCGTTGCCGCCTTCGAAAGTGCGGACGTGATCCTGGTGCCGTCCACCGAAGCCAGCGGCGATGACGCCGGCCGCGCCGAACAACTGGTGCTCGCCGTCTGCCCGGCCGCCGCGCCCAAGCTGCTGCGAGTGCCGTTCAGCATGGCCCAGCGCAGCGGCGTCGGCCCCAAGCGGCGCGACTCCTGGGAAGCCTCAGCCCAGGCGGCCGAGCAGGCGTTCGCCAACGGCGCCGCCCAGGTGGCGTTCGCGACGGTCGGCGACCCGAGCGTCTACTCGACGTTCTCCTACCTCGCCGCCCATGTTCAGGCGGTTGTTCCCGGGGTGACGGTGTCGGTCGTGCCGGGCATCACCGCCATGCAGGCGTTGGCCGCCGCCAGCCTCACCCCGCTGGTCGAAGGCAGCGAAACCCTCACCCTCGTGCCGGCGACGGCAGGGTTGGCGGCGGTCAGCGCCGCCCTCGACTGCTCCGACACGGTCGTCGCCTACAAGGGCGGACGGCAGCTCGCCGACCTAGTCCGCCTGATCACCCAACGCGGCCGGGACGGGGTGCTCGGCGTCAACGTCGGCCTGCCCGACCAGCAGCTGACCCCGCTTTCGCAGGTGGACTCCGAGCAGGCTCCCTACTTCTCCACGGTGCTGGTCGCACCCCAGCGCACCGTGACTGGAGGCAGGCTGTGACGGACGGGGAGGTCGTCTTTGTCGGTGCCGGACCGGGCGCCGCCGACCTGATCACCCTGCGGGGAGCGCGGGTGATCGCCGCCGCCGACATCGTGATCTGGGCCTCCAGCCTGGTGGATCCGGCCATGGTGGCCGACACCAAGCCAGGCGCGCTGGTGATCGACTCGGCGTCGGAGTCGCTGGAAAACATCACCCCGCTCTACCAGCGGGCCCACGACGAGGGGCTGCTGGTCGCCCGGGTGCACACCGGCGACCCGTCCATCTACGGGGCGACCGCCGAGCAGCGGCGCATCCTGGACGAGATCGGCATCCCGCACCGGACGATTCCCGGGGTGTCTGCGTTCTCCGCCGCCGCCGCCAGGATGGGGGTCGAGATCACGATCCCCGAGGTGTCACAGACGCTGATCCTCACCCGGCTCGAGGGCGGCCGTACCCCGATGCCCGACCGCGAGACCGTCCAAGGGTTCGCCGCGCACGGCGTGACCATGGCGCTGTACCTGTCGGCGGCGCGCAACAAGGCGCTGCAGACCGCACTGCTCGCCGGCGGCTACCCGCCCGAGACCCCGTGCATCGTCGGGTACCGAGTGAGCTGGCCGGATGAGTTGATGCTGCGCTGCCAGTTGGACGAGCTGTCGGCCACCATGAAGCAACACAAGCTGTGGAAGCACACGGTGGTGTTGGTCGTCCCGGCCATGGCCGAGACCTCCACCACTCGCAGCCACCTGTACCACCCCGGCTTCCGGCACGAGTTCCGGGACGCCGACGGCACCCCGCTGGTGACCCGTTGATCACCGTCCACGGGCTGCTCGGGGCGCCCAGCCCCGCGTTGCGGGCGGCGGCCGCGGCCGCGGACTGGGTGGTCGGCGGACGCCGGCACCTCGACGCCCTCGACGTCGAGGCCGAGCGACGGATCACCCTCGGCGCGTTGCGCCTGGCCGTGGAGACGATCGCGCCGCTGGCGGAAACCGACCAGATCGTTGTG
>JBAVKY010000376.1:0-2545 GCA_049688555.1 Propionicimonas sp. | reverse complement strand
CTCGTCAACTACTCCAGCGTCAAGACCGACGCGCACAGCTACGCGAAGGTCGCCGGGCTGTTCGGCTGGTTGTCCTCCACCGCGAACAACACCACGACGCTGAACTCCCGCGTCGTCGCCGACCCGCGCACGCTGACCGAGCGCGCCAGCGTCACCGCCGGTCCTCGTGCCGCCAACGATCCCTACCTGGAGAACCCGGACGACGCCACGCTTCTCACTGCCTCGCCGTCCGCGACGCTCGACCACCTCGCCCTCTTCGTGGACGTCACGAACAGCGGCATCGTCATCGACCGCAGTGCCAGCCACACCAAGCGGGCACTCGCCGGGGGCGGCGACCACGGATCCCTGAACAACAACCAGACCCGGACCATCAATTGGAACGCCGACGTCCACGGCTTCTCGGGCCAGAGCCCGGAACTCGAGATCCGGGCGGACGGCAGGATCGACAAGGCCGTGAACGTCAGCGTCCGGACGGCGACCGACCCCGCGCAAACCAGCGGGACGATCACCGACCCCTCGATCTTCGTCAACGACATCCGCAACGACGACCCGGCCCAGGTGTTCTTCGACGTCAGCGGCAGCGCGAGCGGCACCGGCTCGATCGGGATCAGCGGCAGCGGCAGCACCTGGGACTTCAGCGACACGTTCCGCCAGGTGCTCATCACCAACCGGTCCGCCCTGCCCCTGACCATCAACAACATCGACGTCGTCAACACCACCGAGAAGCCGCTGGTGGATCTGAAGTCCACCAGCGTGACGCTCGAGTTCGCCCTCCACCGCAGCGTGGCCCCAACGCTGGTCATGATCCAGAACCTGGGCGCCGGCGACGTCACGCTGAACGGCACCATCAACAACCCGATCGGCGCCACGGTCATCCACAACACCGGCGGCGGTATCCGCGCCGCGCGCGCTCGTGGGGTGGGCGCCTACGACGCCGTCTCGGACAACACGCGCTACTCCGTCGTCCGGACCGCGATCCTCGACCTGCAGGCGACCAACCCGACGACGGCGCAGGGCATCGGCAGCTCGACCACCCGGGTCACCGTGGACCTGGTCTTCAGTGCCGCCGCGCTCCCGCCGACCACGTTCCGTCCCACGGACGTCTCGGCGCTCTCGGATTCGGTCTACCTCGGCTCCGGCACGCTGTTCACCGGCGAGCTGGTGCGCTATGCGACGACCGGCACGGCGATCGGCGGCGTGGAAGACGGCGAGTACTACGTGGTCGTCCGCACCGACGGTGCGCGCATCCAGCTCAAGGACCTCGCCGGCACCCTCGTCCAGCTCGACCCGAGCGCGGCCCTCGCGGCCGGGGGCGACGTCACCTACACGCTGACCCCCGTCCGCCACGTCGTCGGCGTCGCAACCGGCAACCTGTTCCTCGACCTCAAGGCGCGGTTGCGCCAGGAAGACCCGGTCACCGAGTTCACCGCGACCATCGACTCGTTGCGGGCTGGCGGCACCATCGACGTGCTGCTGCAGGACTCGGTGCAAGAGAGCGGTGCCGCCACCTCCGCCGGCGTCCGCGTCACGACCCTGGTCGCCTCCCCGGCCGGCGATGCCAACTACACGACGTACTTCCGTCCGGACCAACCCCCTGCGCCGGCCTACGACATCGGGGCCTTCGGCGGGACGGAGACGCAGCGGGCGAGCACGTACGACTTCCGTGACGTCGACCCCACCGTCGGTTCGGCGCACGACCGCACCGGCGCGGGGCTCATCGCGGGCAACAACGTCATCATCGCGGCCGTCTCTGCGGCCAGCGCCGCCGCCGACCACCGGATCAACATCTTGGCCCTGACTGAGCTCCACGGCACCGGGACGGATCTTGAGGGCGCCGGCCGCATCGACATCCTCACCAATGGCTGGATCGGCACCGCCACCACGCCGGTTGCCGACATCACTGGCAACCTCCGGGTTGGCACGATCCAGTCCAACTTCGCTGACGTGTTCCTCGCCGCCCCGGAGCGGATCCTCGACGTCGAGGCGGACGCCGCGGCGGACGTGATCGGTGTGAACCTCACGATGACGGCCGGCACCGGCCTGGTGACCGGCGGCATCGGCACGCCCACCAACTTCCTTGAGACCAACGTCGATCTCACCCAGGCCACCGGCACCCTGAACGCCTTCGACCGGCTCGTACCGGCCCGGACGGGGACGATGACGACCGGCACTCTCGGCATCTTCCTCACCGAGACGATCGGCGACCTGACGCTCGACACGGTCTGGACCAGCGCGGACGCCTCGCTCGCCACGCTGGCGGGCTCGGTCGTCGACGGCCGCAACAACGGTGCCGGAGACAGTGAGGCCAACGTTGTCGCGACCAGCATCGACATCGCCGCACGCGGGACCGGCGCGAACATCGGCTCCGCCGCGAACGACCTGGAGATCGAGTCCTCGCACGCGATGGCCGGCGACGTGGGCCTCGAGGCCGCCGGCAGCATCTGGCTGACCGAGACCCGCGGCACGCTGCACCTCGTCCTCGCCAACGCGCTCGGTGGCGACATCGTCCTCACCGTCCGCGAGACCGTTACGCAGACCCCCGATC
>JBAVKY010000375.1:0-8041 GCA_049688555.1 Propionicimonas sp. | reverse complement strand
GCCGTAGGTTGCAACTGCCACCAAACTCTTCGGCGGTGCCGAAGTCGACAGTGATCGCCTTGGCGTGCCCGATGTGGAGGTACCCGTTCGGCTCGGGCGGGAAGCGGGTCTGCACGCGTCCGCCGTAGGTTCCCAGCTCGTTGTCGCGGCGGACGATGTCCCGGATGAAATCGTTGGCAGCGGGCTGGGTCATGGCCGAAAAAATAGCACGCTGCCGTGGTGGGCCGATCGGGTGGTTGGGGCCACCGGCCGTCGATTCCGCTCAGCGTGCGTGCATTAGGCTGATTCGGCCATGAGTCCCAGCCCAGCACGCCTCCGCGTTGCCCCGTCGCCCACCGGCGACCCGCACGTCGGAACCGCTTACATGTCCCTGTTCAACCTGGCCTACGCCCGGGCCACCGGTGGCCAGTTCGTGCTCCGGATCGAGGACACCGATCGCGCCCGCTACGTCGCCGACTCGGAAGCCCAGGTCTACCGCACCCTGCATTGGCTTGGTCTCGACTGGGACGAGGGTCCCGACATCGGTGGGCCGTACGCCCCCTACCGGCAGTCCGAGCGGCTGGACACCTACCTGCCCTTCGTCGAGCGGTTGTTGGCCGACGGTCACGCCTACCACTGCTGGTGCTCGACCGAGCGGCTGGCCGCGTTGCGCGCCGAACAGCAGGCCGCCAAGTCGCCGGTGACCGGCTATGACCGGCTCTGCCTCGGTAAGACCCGTGAGCAGCGCGCCGCGCTGCCCGGGTTTTCCGAAACGCCCGTGGTGCGGATGCTGATCCCCCACGACGTCGAGTTGCAGTTCACCGACCTGATCCGCGGTGAGGTGAGCGCTCCCCGCCCCGACGACCAGGTCATTCTGAAGGCGGACGGTTTCCCCACGTACCACCTGGCGGTGGTGGTCGACGATCACCTGATGGGCATCACCCACGTGGTGCGGGGGGAGGAGTGGATCTCCTCCACCCCCAAGCACCTGCTGCTCTACCGCTGGCTCGGGCTGACTCCCCCCGCCTTCGCGCACATGCCGCTGCTGCGCAATACCGACAAGTCGAAGATCTCCAAGCGCAAGAACCCCGCCGCCCGGCTCACCTGGTTCCTCGAGCAAGGCTACCTGCCTGAGGCGCTGCGCAACTTCCTTCAGCTGCTGGCCTACCCACCGGCCGACGATGAGCACGAGGTGGCCAGCTTCGAAGACTTCGTCGAGCACTTCTCGTGGGCGAAGGTGAACACGGTTGGACCGATCTTCGATCTGGCCAAGCTCAACTGGCTCAACGGTCACTACCTGCGGTCGTTGTCGACCGATGCACTCACTGACCGGATCGTCGAGTTCGCCGTCCGTGAGGGACAGTGGCCGGCCGAGCCGGATCCGGTGGCCGTCGAGCTGCTGCGGCGGGCCGTGCCGCTCATCCAGGAGCGGTTGGTGCTGTTGAGCGAAGCCGTGCCGAAGCTCGCGTACCTGTTCGCCCCGGACGCCGACCTGGCGGTCGATGCCGAGGCGTTGGCCCAGGCCGGCGACGACGCCGGGGCCGTGGTCGAGGCCGCCATCCATGCCCTGGCCGAGGTGGGGGAGTGGACCCACGATGCCATCCAGGAGGCCCTGCGGCGGGCGCTGGTCGAAGGCCTGGGCAAGAAGCCGAAGTTCGCTTATGGGCCCATCCGACTGGCGATCACCGGGGCGAAGGTGTCCCCGCCACTGTTCGAATCGATGGAGCTACTGGGGCGGGATTCCAGCCTGGTCAGGCTCAGGACGTTGCTCGATTCGCTGTGAGCCAGGTTATCGCGATCTTCGGGGGTCGCAGTGAGATCGGGCTGGCGGTGGCCACCCGGCTGGCCCCTGGCGCAACGGTGGTGCTGGCCGCCCGACCCGGACCCATGACCGAGGCGGTGACCGCCTGCCGCGCTGCTGGTGCTGCCAGGGTGGAGACGGTCGAGTTCGATGCCGACGACATCGGTGCCCAGGCGGGAGTGGTGGCGGCCATCGAGGCTCAGGTCGGGGACATCGACGTGGCCGTCCTTGCCTTCGGCGTCCTCGGCGTCCAGTCCGATGCCGAGCATGATCCCGTGGCCGCCGCAGCAGTGCTCCACACCGATTTCGTTGCCCAGGCGGCCCTGCTGACCGTGTTGGCCGTGCGGATGCGCGCCAGGGGTGCCGGGACCCTCGTCGCCTTCTCCTCGGTCGCCGGGCAGCGGGTCCGCCGAGCCAACTACGTCTACGGCTCAGCCAAGGCCGGCCTGGACGGGTTCGCGTCCGGCCTTGCCGATGCACTGCACGGCAGCGGCGTGCACCTGGTGATCGCCCGGCCGGGATTCGTGATCGGCAGGATGACCGCCGGCATGCGGCCGGCCCCGTTCTCGTCCACTCCCGACCAGGTGGCCGACGCCGTGGTCGAGCGGATCCGCCGGGGCAGCGGCGTCGAGCTGTGGATCCCGTGGCAGTTGCGGGTGATGTTCGCCGTCGCGCCACTGGTGCCGCGCTCACTGTGGCGACGAATGCCCCGCTGAGTCGGCCGCGCGGCCGTCGCCAAGAGCAAGCCGGCGCTGGGCCGAAGCCGCTACCCGGAGATGGGGGTGTCGGCTTCCGCGGCCTCGAGTTCGTCGGGGAAGGTGGGAAGTCCAGCGGGTCGCCGGCCGCTGGCGAGCCGGATCAGCGCCACCCCCACCATGATCAGGAGGCCGCCGAGCAGCTGCATCCGGCCGGGCACTTCCCCCAGCAAGGCGGCGGCCAGCCAAGAGGCGAAGATCACCTCGGAAAGGCTGACGAACGAGGACAGCCGCTCGCCCATCAAGGCTATCCCCGCCACGCCGAGGGCATAGGCGAGCGCGGTCGCGGCAAGCACCACGACGCCCAGGGGGACCCACCACGGCACTGGGGCGCCCATGAGTTCCACCGTCACGAGCGGGGCGGAATAGGGGAGTAGCCCGAACAGGATGGGCAGGCCGAGCACCACCGCGCCGACCGGCAGGCCGAAGGCCGGCAGCGCCAGCGGGTGGAGTCGGGTGGGTCGCGCCCCGAGCACGAAGTAGGCGGCGGCGCCGATCATGGCGCCGAAGGAGAACAGCATGCCGAGCGGGTCGAGGTTGGCTCCGGTCAGGTCCAGCACGCACAGCAGTCCGAGCACGCTGGTCAGCGTCCCTGCCAGCACCAGCCGGGACGGCGCCTGTCGCTGTCGCACCCAGGCCAGGAGCACCAGCGCGACCGGGGCCATGTACTCGATCAACAGCGCCACGCTGACGCTCATCCGGGCGACCGCTGCGAAGTACATCAGCTGGGCGGTGGCCACTGCCAGGGCGCCGAAGGCTGCGACCGTGCGCCACTGCGTCACGACCTCGCGCAAGCGCCCCCGCATCACCCACAGCCCGGCCGGCAGCAGGACGATCGCCGCGGTGGTGACCCGCCAGAACACCGCGGCTCCCGGCGTCCACCCGGCAGTCAGCAAGCCTCGGGCGAAGGGCCCGGACGTGGCGAAGGCCAACGAGGCAACCAGTCCGAGCGCCACGCCCACGCCCACGCGACTAGGCTGAACGTGGCCCGCCGGCTCCGAAGTTGCGGTGCTCACCCGGGCAATGCTGCCGTAGGGCCGATGATTTGGCATCACAGGCCAGTGCATGGGAGAATCGACAGGTTGCTCCGACGGGGACGCCTGCCTAGGCGGCCCTCTCGGTAAGTCTGGCGCTCGTGTGCCGGGCCCTACCACGACCCATCGAAGATTGGTCATGTGCGGCCCAGAGCAGGCCCGACACGCCCGACCCCGGGGGTCGGAGCAACAGCTCCATCGGAAGATGCACCGACAGAGCACCGACGACAAGAAGGACGAACCAGTGGCGGGACAGAAGATCCGGATCCGACTCCGGGCTTACGACCACGAGGTCATCGATTCCTCGGCGAAGAAGATCGTCGACACCGTGACCCGTACCGGCGCCAAGGTGGCAGGCCCCGTGCCGCTGCCGACCGAGAAGAACGTGTTCTGCGTGATCCGTTCTCCCCATAAGTACAAGGACAGCCGCGAGCACTTCGAGATGCGCACGCACAAGCGGCTGATCGACATCCTCGACCCGACGCCGAAGACCGTCGACTCGCTGATGCGGCTCGATCTGCCGGCCGGGGTCGACATCGAGATCAAGCTTCCGTGAGGTCACCGGGTATGAACAGCGAACGAACCGTGAAGGGCATCCTGGGCACGAAGCTCGGCATGACCCAGGTGTGGAACGAGCAGAACCAGGTCGTCCCGGTCACCGTGATTCAGGCGGGCCCTTGTGTCGTGACGCAGGTCCGCACCCCCGACGTGGACGGCTACGCGGCGGTGCAACTCGGTTTCGGTGCGGTCAAGGCCAAGTCGGTCACCAAGCCGGCCGCAGGCCACTTCGAGCGTGCCGGGGTCACCCCCCGCAAGCACCTCGTCGAACTGCGGACCTCGGACGCCAGCACTTACATCTTGGGCCAAGAGCTCAATGCCGACGTCTTCGCCTCCGGCGAGATCATCGACGTGACCGGCGTCAGCAAAGGCAAGGGAACCGCTGGTGTCATGAAGCGGCACGGTTTCTCCGGCCTGGGAGCCGGCCACGGTGTGCACCGCAAGCACCGTTCGCCCGGCTCGATCGGCGCGTCGGCGACCCCGTCCCACGTCTTCAAGGGCACCCGGATGGCCGGGCGCATGGGCGTGGAGAAGGTCACCGTCCAGAACCTCACCGTCCACGCGGTCGACATCGAGCGGGGTCTGATCCTGGTCAAGGGCTCCGTCCCCGGACCCAAGGGTTCGCTGGTCGTGGTGCGAACGGCTGCCAAGAAGGGAGCTCAGGCATGAGCGAGACCAGAACCGTGCCGGTGCTCGGTACCAAGGACGACACCGTCGAACTGCCGGCTAAGGACTTCGACGTCCAGACGAACGTGCCGCTCATCCACCAGGTCGTGGTGGCTCAGCAGGCTGCTGCCCGCCAAGGCACCGCCTCCACCAAGACCCGGGGCGATGTCGCTGGTGGTGGCGCGAAGCCGTGGCGCCAGAAGGGCACCGGTCGCGCCCGTCAGGGTTCGCGCCGCGCCCCGCAGTGGACCGGCGGCGGTGTCGTCCATGGACCGCACCCGCGCAGCTACGCCCAGCGCACCCCGAAGAAGATGATTGCCGCCGCGCTTCGCGGGGCGCTTTCAGATCGGGCTCGAGAGGGTCGGGTCCACGTGGTGAATGCCATCGTGACCGGCGAGACCCCCTCGACCAGGGCGGCGCTCCAGACGCTGAGCGGGATCGGCGGCGCCAAGCTGCTGGTGGTGCTCGGTCGTGACGAGGACGTGGCCTGGCTGAGCCTGCGGAATGTCGCCAGCGTGCACGCGCTGGCCGTCGACCAGTTGAACGCCTACGACGTCCTGGTCAGTGATGACGTGCTCTTCACCACCGTAGCCCTGGCAGCCTTCACCGGCGTGGGCGTCACCGAGGCCGAGGAGGCAGCCAAGTGAGCGACATCAAGATCCGCGATCACCGCGACATCCTGATCGCGCCGGTCGTGAGCGAGAAGAGCTACGGACTGCTCGACGAGAATAAGTACACCTTCGTCGTCGCTCCGAACGCCAACAAGACCGAGATCAAGATCGCGGTCGAGGCGGTGTTCGGCGTCAAGGTCACCGGCGTCAACACGATCAACCGCATCGGCAAGCGCAAGCGGACCAAAGCGGGTTGGGGCAAGCGTCCTGACACCAAGCGGGCCATCGTGAGCATCGCCGAGGGGCAGCGCATCGACATTTTCTCAGGCCCGGTGGCCTGAGAGCTGGGATAGGACAACGAACTCATGGGTATCCGCAAGTACAAGCCGACCACCCCGGGCCGTCGTGGCTCCAGTGTCGCCGACTTCGTCGAACTGACTCGCTCCACTCCCGAGAAGTCGCTGCTGGCGCCGAAGCCGAAGACCGGCGGTCGCAACAGCTCCGGCCGAATCACCACCCGGCACATCGGCGGCGGTCACAAGCAGGCCTATCGCCTCGTCGACTTCCGTCGCTACGACAAGGACGGCGTGCCGGCCAAGGTCGCTCACATCGAGTACGACCCGAACCGCACCGCCCGCATCGCGCTGCTGCACTACGCCGACGGCGAGAAGCGCTACATCATCGCGCCGCTCGGCCTGCGCCAGGGCGCGACCGTCGAAGCGGGGGAGGCGGCCGACATCAAACCGGGCAACAACCTGCCGCTGCGCAACATCCCGGTGGGCACCACGGTGCACGCCGTGGAACTGCGGCCCGGTGGCGGTGCCAAGCTCGGCCGTTCGGCCGGTGCCCGGATCCAGTTGGTTGCCCGCGAGGGCAAGATGGCCACCCTGCGTCTCCCCTCGGGCGAGATGCGGTTGGTGGACGTGCGCTGTCGCGCGAGCGTCGGCGAGGTCGGCAACGCCGAGCAGTCCAACATCAACTGGGGCAAGGCCGGTCGCAGCCGCTGGAAGGGCGTGCGACCGACCGTCCGCGGCGTCGCGATGAACCCGATCGACCACCCGCACGGTGGTGGCGAGGGCAAGACCTCGGGTGGTCGTCACCCGGTCACCCCGTGGGGTAAGCCTGAGGGCCGCACCCGCGACAAGAACAAGGCGAGTTCTCGCCTGATCATCCGTCGCCGGAAGTCCGGCAAGAAGCGCTGATTGGACAGGTGGACTAGAACATGCCACGCAGCCTGAAGAAGGGCCCCTTCGTCGACGACCATCTGGTCAAGAAAGTCGACGCCCAGAACGCCAAGGGCACCAAGCAGGTCATCAAGACCTGGTCGCGGCGCTCCATGATCACCCCCGACATGATCGGCCACACCATCGCGGTGCACGACGGTCGCAAGCACGTCCCGGTGTTCGTCACCGAGTCGATGATCGGTCACAAGCTGGGCGAGTTCGCCCCCACCCGCACGTACCGCGGGCACATCAAGGAAGACAAGAAGTCGCGCCGCCGCTGAGTGGGCGAGAAGAGGAATTGATTCACACATGAGCAATAAAGAGGAGCGACCCAGCCGTCGCGCTGCCCTGCTCGGGGATCGTCCTGGCTCGTACGCGATTGCGCGTCACGTCAGGATGTCGCCGCTGAAGGTGCGCCGCGTTGTCGATCTGGTACGAGGAATGGACGTCACCGACGCCCTGAACGTGCTCAAGTTCGCCCCGCAGGCCGCCTCCGAGCCGGTCTACAAGGTGGTCGCGAGCGCGAAGGCCAATGCTGAATCGGCCGAAGGCCTGCGCGGTGAGGACCTGTTCGTGTCCGCCGCGTTCGTCGATGAGGGCATGACCCTGCGTCGGATCCGTCCGCGGGCGAAGGGTTCGGCCAGCCGGATCCTCAAGCGTGCCAGCCACATCACTGTCGTTGTCGAACCCAAGAGCGAGAAGGGAGCCTGAGTATGGGCCAAAAAATCAACCCCCATGGCTTCCGCCTTGGGATCACCACGGATCACAAGAGCCGTTGGTACGCCGACAAGAATTACGCCGACCTGGTGGCAGAGGATGTCAAGATCCGCCGTTACCTGGCCAAGACGCTGGAGCGTGCCGGCATCTCCTCGGTGGAGATCGAGCGTCGCAGTGAGCGGGTCACGATCTTCCTGTACGCCGCGCGTCCGGGCATCGTGATCGGTCGTAACGGCGCCGAGGCGGAGCGCGTTCGTGCCGAGCTGGAGAAGCTCACCGGCAAGCAGGTCCAGCTGAACATCCTCGAGGTCAAGAACCCCGAGATCGATGCCCAGTTGGTTGCCCAGGGTGTCGCTGAGCAGCTCGGTGCCCGCGTGGCGTTCCGCCGCGCGATGCGCAAGGCGCAGCAGTCGGCGATGCGGGCCGGTGCGTTGGGGATCCGGATCCAGTGTTCCGGTCGTCTCGGCGGTGCTGAGATGAGTCGCTCGGAGTTCTACCGCGAGGGACGCGTGCCGCTACACACCCTTCGCGCGGACATCGACTACGGCTTCTACGAGGCCCGCACCACCTTCGGCCGCATCGGCGTGAAGGTGTGGATCTACAAGGGTGACGTCTCGGGCAATCGCGCCGAGCGCGCTGCCCAGAAGGCCGCCCGGCAAGCTGCCGGCGGTCGTCCTCGCCCGGCGGGCGGCGGCCC
>JBAVKY010000374.1:0-2286 GCA_049688555.1 Propionicimonas sp. | reverse complement strand
AGGAAGAGCGAGTAGTTGCGCCAGCCGGCGTCCCGCAGGGCCACCAGCAGTTCAGGCCACACGGCAGCGTGCCGCACCTTGTACTCGTCGAGCTTGGCCGGGTCGACGTGACCCAGCAGGCAGTACCTCGCCATGGCTGTTGTCCTCTCTCGAATTGCCGAAGGCCAGCCTTGGCGTCGAGGACCAGCCCCAGGGGACTGGTCTTCGACGTGAGCGCTGGCCCTCGATGGGTGGTGCGGTGGTGCGGTGGTGCGGTCGCGGGTTGGTGGACGGGGGTCAGGCGCCCCAGCCGGCCTGGGTGCCGCCGACACGGTCGGTGGCGATCTTGCCGAGGTAGCCGGTGGCTGCGAACGCCTTCATCGGGTCGGCCGGCAGGCCGCGGGTCTCACGCCAGGCGGCGAGGTCGGCGCGGACGTCGGTGTAGAACGCATCCATGAACACGCCGTTGGCGCCGAGCACGTCACCGGCGGCCTGCGCAGCCTCGAGCGCCGCGTGGTCCACCAGCAGGGCCTTGGCCGTCATCTCCTGCACATTGAGGACGGAGCGGATCTGGCCGGGGACCTTGTCCTCGACGTTGTGGCACTGGTCGAGCATGAAAGCCACCGTCGAGTCGGGGCCGTAGCCGCCGCCGCGGACGACCTCGTACAGGATCCGGAACAGCTGGAACGGATCGGCAGCTCCGACGATCAGGTCGTCGTCGGCGTAGAAGCGAGAGTTGAAGTCGAACGAGCCGAGCTTCCCCAGGCGCAGCAGCTGCATCACGATGAACTCGATGTTGGTGCCCGGCGCGTGGTGCCCAGTGTCCAAACAGACCAGCGCCTTCTCACCCAGCGCCGCGACCTGGACGTACGAGGTACCCCAGTCCGGCACATCCATGTGGTAAAACGCCGGCTCAAAGAACTTGTACTCCAACACCAACCGCTGGCCGTCACCCAGCCGGTCATAGATCTCCGCGAGCGACTCGGCCAGCCTGTCCTGGCGGCCGCGCAGATCGACCTGCCCGGGATAGTTCGAGCCGTCCGCCAACCAGATCTTCAAATCGCGCGAACCCGTCGCATCCATGATGTCGATGCACTCCAGATGATGATCGATCGCCTTCCGGCGGATCACCGGATCGACATGCGTCAGGCTGCCGAACTTGTACTCATCAGCCTGGAACGTATTGGAGTTGATGGTGCCCAACACCACCCCCAGATCAGCAGCGAACCTGCTGAGCGCCGCGTAATCGTCCACCTTGTCCCACGGGATATGCAACGCCACACTCGGCGCCAACCCCGTGAACCGGTGCACCTGAGCGGCATCAGCCAACTTCTCCTGCACAGTGCGCGGCGTGCCCGGCGTACCGAACACCTTGAAACGAGTCCCCGAGTTACCGAACGCCCACGAGGGCAGCTCGATGGCCTGCAAGGCGAGTTGATCGGCGATGGACGAGAAGGCGGTCATGACGGTTTCTTTCAGGGCAGCGTTGCGGTGGGTGGGGCGACTGGTTGAAGCGTGGGGGCTGTGCCCGGCCGGTCATGACCGACCGGGCACAGCGGGGTCTCAGGTGGCCTCGACTCAGAAGTCGAAGTCGCCGATGTTTTCCTTGTTGAACCGGTAGGGCTCGCCCAACAGGACGGTCTTGTCGGCGCCCACGGTGAACTCGCCGAGCTTGCCGGCGGTGAACTTGTCACCTTCGGCGCCCGTGATCTCGCCGGAAATCAGGGCCTTGGCCGCGAAGGCAGCCAGGAAGCCGAGATCCTCGGGGTTCCACAGGGCGAACTCCTTGACGGTGCCGTTCTCGACGAACTTGCGCATCTGGTTCGGGGTGCCGAGACCGGTCAGCATGACCTTGCCCTTGTAGGCGGAGGTGGACAGGTAGCGAGCAGCAGCGGCGATGCCGACGGTGGTGGGGGAAATGATGCCCTTGAGCTTCGGGTGGCTCTGCAGCAGGCCGGCGGTCTTGTCGAAGGAAGTCTGGTCGTCGTCGTTGCCGTAGACGGTGTCGACGAGCTTGATGTTCGGGTGGCTCGCGGCGAGCTCCTTCTTCATCATTTCGATCCAGGCGTTCTGGTTGGTCGCGTTGGCAGAGGCGGACAGGATCGCGATCTCGCCGGCGTCGCCGATCTCGGAAGCGATGATGTCGACCTGGATCTTGGCGATGCCCTCAGCCGTGGCCTGGTTGATGAACAGGTTGCGGCAGTCAGCGGTGGTGTCGGAGTCGAAGGTGACGACCTTCACGCCGGCGGCCATGGCTTCCTTCAGGGCGTCGCAGATCGCGGCCTTGTCGTTGGCGGAGACCAGGAG
>JBAVKY010000373.1:0-3805 GCA_049688555.1 Propionicimonas sp. | reverse complement strand
CCCGAATCACGGTGTCGACGGGGATGATCCAGATCTTGCCGTCACCCACCTGACCCGTGCGGGCGGCTTGCAGGATGACGCCGGTGAGGGGCTCGGCTTCCCCGTCCTCGACGAGGACTTCAAGCCTGACCTTCTGGATGAAGTCGATGGTGTATTCCTCGCCGCGGTAGACCTCCGTGTGGCCGCGCTGACGGCCGTAGCCGCTGACCTCACTGATCGTCATGCCGCCGACGCCGTGGCGAACCAGGGCCTTCTGGACCTGCTCCAGCACTTCGGGCTGGATGATTGCGGTGACCAACTTCACTTCGAGGCTCCTGTCGTCTCAAGCTGGGGCAAGTCGTCCTTGGACAGCACGAGCGTGCGCTGAACCTTGCTGGAGTAATACACCGGGCTGAGGTCGTAGCCGGCCTCGCTGTGTTCGGCCAGATCGATGCCGCCGAGTTCATCTGTGGTGCTTACGCGCCAACCGATGGTCTTCTTGATCCCAACGGCGATCAGGTAGCTGAGCACGAAGGCGTAGATCATGACGGCAAAGGCACCAACGGCCTGGCGCATGAGCTGGTCGAGCCCACCGCCGTAGAAGAGGCCGGCCTTACCGGCGGGGCTGGAGGGATCGGCGAAGAAACCGATCAGCAGCGTGCCGACGAGTCCACCCACGAAGTGAACGCCGACCACGTCGAGGGAGTCGTCATAGCCGAACTTGTACTTCAGGCCCACGGCGTAGGCGCACAGCACACCGGCGATTCCGCCCACGAAGATGGCGCCGAGTGGGCTCACCGAACCGGCGGCCGGGGTGATGGCGACCAGGCCGGCGACCACACCGGAGGCTCCACCCAGCGAGGTCGGGTGACCGTCCCGCAACTTCTCTACGGCCAACCAGCCGAGCATGGCAGCGCTGGTGGCGACCAGGGTGTTGACCCACGCCACGGCGGCGGTGGTGCCGGCGGTCAGCGCGGAACCGGCGTTGAAGCCGAACCAGCCGAACCACAGCAGGCCGGCGCCCAGCATGACCAGGGTCATGTTGTGCGGACGCATGGGCTTCGAACCGAAGCCGATGCGGGGCTTGAGCACGAGCGCCAGCGCCAGGGCGGAGATACCCGCGTTGATGTGGATGGCGGTGCCACCGGCGAAGTCCAGTGCGCCCAGCCAGTTGGCGATCCAACCGCCGTGCTCGCCGGTGAAGCCGTCGAAAGCGAAGACCCAGCCAGCCACCGGGAAGTACACCAGGATGCCCCACAAGATGGTGAACAGCGTCCACCCGGCGAACGAGGCCCGTTCGGCGATCGCGCCGGAGACCAGTGCCACCGCGATGATCGCGAAGCAGGCCTGGAAAGCGACGAACGCCAGCGCGGGGAGCGTCCCCGCCGTGGCATCCGGGCTCATCAGGCCCTGCAGGCCAGCGAACTGGAAGGGATTGCCCAGCAGCCCGAAGAAGGTCGGGCCATCGGTTCGCGATGCCCCCACCTCGAAGCCAATCGCGTCACCAAACGCCATGCTGTAGCCGAACAGCACCCAGAGGACACCGATGGTGCCCATCGAGATGAAGCTCATCATCATCATGTTCAAGACACCCTTGGCCCTGACCATGCCACCGTAGAAGAACGCGAGACCGGGGGTCATCAGCAGCACCAGCGCGGCGCTCGTCAGGACCCAAGCGGTGTCGCCTGCGTTGATTTCCAAGATCATGTGTTCAGGGTTCCGGACCGCTGTTACGCCCGAGATGCCCAGAGGTTACGGACTGATTATCCCGTGTTACAAGCTTGTTGCTCGTGGTCTGGCGGAGGGCCCGCAGAACACGGCTGGAACACAGGCGGACTTCTGGCAAAGCACACGCAGCGCGACTACGTTGGACGTATGGCACCTCGGCTCGTGCGGCTGGTACCTCGCCAGATGCGGGCCCGGTGCCACGCCTATCTGTCTGTCCCGCCGACGTGGGACCGACCTGAACAAGGAGGTTGACATGGACGTCCTCGTAACCGGCCGCCACTGCCAGATCCCGGACGACTTCAGGGCTCGGGTGGAAGAGAAGCTTGCCTCGATCGAGAAGCTCAAAGACCGGGTTATTCGGGTTGAGGTCCAGGTTTCGGTTTACGGCTACAAGCGCCAACCCGATCAGTCGACCCGGGTCGAGATCACCCTCCGGAGCAAGGGGCCGGTCGTTCGGGCCGAGGCTTCCGCCGACGACAAGACCGTCGCCTTCGATCATGCTCTGGATCGCCTGAAGTCCCAGTTGCGCCGTGCCTCCGATCGCCGCAAGGAGCATCGCGGACTGCGGACCCAGCCGTCGATCGGCGAAGAGCAGGCCGTCGCAACCGTCGCGGCCGAAGCCGCAGAACGTCCCGAGATTCGAAAGATCGCCGGTCTGGAGGTCCATGGGGACGGACCGTTGGTGGTCAGGGAGAAGTTCTTCGAGGCGATGCCGCTCACGCTCGCTCAGGCCCTCGACGAGATGGAACTGGTTGGGCACGACTTCTTCCTCTACGTCGATGCCGAGACGAACGCACCGAGTGCTGTCTACCGCCGCAAGGCGTACGACTATGGCGTGATCCACCTCAATCTGGAGCTGGCCGAAGCGAAGGCCGCAACTGACTAGGGGACCGCTGGGAGCTTGCGAAGCGCGACGGGTTGCCCTGGCAGCACAGGGGTTTGGCGCTCCCCACCCGGTCGCGGTGGGGATTCGCCAGCTCCAGCAAGTGGTCGCCACGGTGGCCCAGCTGCAGATCGATTCGGTCAACGTGGCCGTCCGGGCGCACGCCATGCCGATCTTTTCCCGGATGGGCCCCTACGGTCTGGACCTCCTTGAGCGGGCGGCGGGCCGTTCTCCTCGGCGGTTGTTCGAGTACTGGGGGCACGCTGCCTCCCTGATCGATGTGGGCCTGCAACCCGCGCTGCGTCACCGGATGGCCGCCCAGGCTGGCAGGCCGTGGCGAGACGTGGAGCGGATCCGGGCCGACCACCCTGGACTGTTCGATGACGTCCTCGCTCTGATCGAGCGCTCCGGGCCGGTGACCGCGCGCCAGGTGGAACACCCGGACGGCCGGACGGCGGGCTCGTGGTGGAATTGGTCGGACGCCAAGTACGTGCTGGAGTGGCTCTTCGCCACCGGTGAGGTGACGGTGTCGGGACGGAACACCCAGTTCGAACGGCTCTACGAGCTGCCGCAGCGAACGCTTCCCGCGGCGGTCTGGAACCAGCCGACCCCCAATCAGGCGGAGGCGGAGTTGATCCTGGTGCGGCGGGCCGCCGCGGCGCTGGGCATCGCGAGTGTTCGCTGCCTCGCCGACTACTTCCGGATGAGCGTCGCCGCCGCCGGTGCGGCCATCGCCCGGCTGCTCGCCACCGGTGAGCTGATCGAGACCCCGGTGCGCGGCTGGGATCGTCCGACCTACCTGTGGCATGGCGCACGGGTGCCGCGCCGACTGCACGTGAATGCCCTGGTTAGTCCATTCGACTCGCTGGTTTTCGAGCGTCGACGGCTGCTCGACCTGTTCGGCGTGAGCTACCGGATCGAGTTGTACACGCCAGCTGCCCAACGGCGCTACGGCTACTACGTCTACCTATTCGTGATGGACGACGCCATCGCAGCCCGGGTGGACCTCAAGGCAGCCCGGGGCCGCGGGTTGCTGTTGGTTCAGTCAGCTTGGTTGGAGCCGGGATGCCCTCGCGCTGAGACGGCCGCTCGCCTGAACGCCACGCTCACCTCCATGGCGCAGTGGCTCGGCCTGGGAGGGGTGCAGGTGATGGGCGTCGGGACTTTGGCAGCGGCACTACTCGCCAGCGCTGACTAGCGGCCCTTCCCCAACGC
>JBAVKY010000372.1:0-3009 GCA_049688555.1 Propionicimonas sp. | reverse complement strand
GTAGTAGATGTCGTAGTACTGGGGGCCAGATTGGTTCGGGTTCTTCAGGGCGCTGAAGTAGACACGGTCCTTGCCGTTGACGCTGCGCACCTTCACCGCGCCGATCGTGGACGGATGAACGTAGACCGGCACCTCACTCAGTGGTCCCTGGGTCTTGCGGATCTCGTTGCCACCGACTCCATAGATCACGAATTCCTTGTCCGCGGTGAAGGCGAGGCCGTTGGTGTTGGTCTTTGCGGCGTGGACCAGGAAGGGCAGCGTGGACGGGGTCGCCGTGTCATATTGGCGGATCCGTCCGACGTTGACTTCGATGAACGCGAACTTCGTCACTTCGGCCTCCTGAATCCCGCTTTCCCTGAAGTCGGCCTCCGCCGCGGGTCGACGCACGCCCTACCGTGAGTATCTGCCCGGGCTCGAATCCCCGAAGGAGAGTTGGAAAGTTCTTACGGAACGCTGCCCCGTGTCGAGGCCGTAGGGCTCAGTCGGGGGCGGACGCAATCCCTTCCGCCGACCAGTCCGTATTACCTGTGAACCACGTACTCACAAGGAGGACTTCATGGTCACACGATCCAAGGCTTCATGGCTCGTCGGCGCGGCTTTCCTGGCCACGCTCCTGAGTGCCTGCAGCGCTACTCCGGCTGCCACCGCCCCAGCTAGCCAACCGCCCGCCACGATGGCCCCGGCTTCCACGATGGCCCCGGCTTCCTCGGCGGCGAGCAGCGCCCCCGCTGCGGACATGGCCGCGCTGACGCTCACCCTGGCCGAGACCAGCCTCGGCTCGGTCCTGGTGGACGGCAAGGGCATGACCCTCTACCTGTTCACCAAGGACAGCCCCAACAAGAGCGTCTGCGAGGGCCAGTGCCTGGCCGCGTGGCCCGCACTGCTGGGCGTGCCGAAGGCCGGCTCAGGGGTCGACGATTCCAAGCTCGGCACGCTGACCCGCAGCGACAGCAGCACCCAGGCCTCCTACAACGGCTGGCCGCTCTACTACTGGGTGAAGGACACCAAGCCCGGGGACGTGACCGGACAGAACGTCAACTCGGTCTGGTTCGTGCTGGACCGTGACGGCAACGCCGTCAAGAAGTAGGTCGTCGTGGAAGTATTCGGGCTGCCGCTGCACCCCTTGGTGGTGCACGCGGCGGTCGTGCTGGTGCCGCTGGCCTGCCTGGGCGCCTTGATCGTGTCGCTCTCTCGCAATGCCCGGCGACGCTACGGCTGGCTGACCGCGGCCTTCGGCCTCGCGGGAGCCGCTTCCGCGGTGGTGGCCAGGCTGTCGGGCGAAGCGCTGTTCGCGAGCATCGGGGGATCGCCGGCCACCGTGGCACACCGGAACTGGGGGCTGGTGGCCCCGTTCCCGGCGATCGTGCTGGCGTTGGCGATCCCAGCGCTGCTGCTGGTGGATCGACGGACGAGTGGCCGACCTGGGACGGCGTACTGGATCGCCGCGGCGGTCACCGTCCTCGCTGCTGTGAGCGGGCTGGCTCTGGTCGGGCTCGCTGGGCACACCGGCGCGACGGCGGTCTGGGGTCGCTAGCCCTCGGCAGCGCCGGCGGCTAGGTTCGCGCCGTCCCAGAGCGCCGTCCTGGCGTTCACCCACCCGACGGCCTCCGTGCGGGTAAGGACAAGGGCAACCCGCACGTGATTTCGTGTCGCGGCGGTGGACCTGCGCCGCGAATACTCCTTTCGCCCTTACGCTCGGGACCGTGCATGGAGAGCCGTGAACTCCGGTCCCTCGCCCGGCGTTCACGGCAGCTACCCGCTCCTCCTGAGCACGACCGACACTCCTGAGGACGCCTTATGAAACCGATCATCTCCCGCTCCCACCTGAGCATCACCGCCGCCATGTCCGCCATCGCCTTGACGATGACCGCCTGCGCCTCCGCCGGCGTCGTCGCCTCGCCCGGCCCGGCCGGCCCGGCTGCGACCACCTCGTCGCCGGCGACCTCGACCCTTGGCCCGGAAACGGACTTCGAGACTCTGGATCTGGGGACGTTCGGCAATCCGACCGCGATCACGAACCCCTGGCTGCCCCTGAAGCCGGGCGCCCGCTACCTCTACGAGGGCACCACCGTCGACGGCAAGGACAAGCTGGAGCACAAGGTCGACTTCATCGTCACCGACCTGGTCAAGGAAGTCGCCGGCGTGCAGACGGTGGTGGCCTACGTGATCGACTACGAGAACGAGGAACTGGTCGAGCGGGAACTCGCCTTCTACGCCCAGGCCGACGACAAGACGGTGTGGTACATGGGCGAGCACCCGGAGGAGTTCGACGATGGCGAGTTCGACAAGGCCCCGACCTGGTTCCACAACGTCGCCGACGGCAAGGCAGGCATCGCCATGCCAGGTGACCCGCAGGTGTCGGAACGCAGCTTCTCCGAAGGCTGGTCCGAGACGGTCGACTTCACCGATCGCGGACGCGTGGTGGCCATCGACGAGAAAGTCTGCATCACGCTGAAGTGCTTCGAGCCGGTGGTCGTCATCGAGGAGTTCGCCATCGAGGAGCCTGACGCCACGCAGATCAAGTACTACGCCCAGGGCGTCGGCAATGTGAAGGTCGGCTGGCGGGGCGACGATTCCCAGCGCGAGGAGCTGGAGCTGGTCAAGATGAGCCAACTCAACGCCGCGGAGCTGGCCAAGTTCCGCAAGCTGGCACTCACCTTGGAGGCCCACGCCTACAAGATCAGCAAGGACGTGTACGGCACGACCAAGCCCATGGCCTGACGGGGTTGGATGGGGGGCGGTGATGACCCCCGCTCGCGCGGGGACGACCGGCAGGCCGCGCTCAACTGGGACCGTCCATGGCTTTCCTTCACGCTGCCATCACAAGTCGCCTGAACACGAGTTCGACGCGTGACCCGTTCTGCCCGTGCTCCGGCTGGAGTTGGGCCTGGGACTCCACCGCCTCTACCCCCGGCGACTGAGGCGCCCGACTTCGGTACCGGTGTCCAGTCGGTGTCTCCACCAGGACGGTCTGTGCGCCTTCCGGCCCGGGACTGGCCCGCCACCCCG
>JBAVKY010000371.1:0-2690 GCA_049688555.1 Propionicimonas sp. | reverse complement strand
CGACCGGGGCGACCACAGCCGAGATCGAACACGACGTGCGGGTGTTCCTCGACGACCTGGTGCAGCGCGGACTGCTACTCCGGACGGACGCCACCTAGCCCGACGTCAGGGCAATACCCCGACCTGGTCAGCGATCAGCCGGGCAATCTGCCGCGCGGCCTCCGGTCGGGCCATCCGATGGCTTGCTGCCGACGCTTCGGCGCGGGCGGACGGATCCAGCACCCACCGCCGTGCCGCGTCCACGACGTCGCGTGTCCGCGGGGCCCAGACCCCGGCCTTCTCCTCGACGACGTAGGTCACGTTCCCGTCCTCCTGCCCGGGCAATCGGGCGTAGAGGACCAGCGGCAACCCGGCGATGAACGCCTCGCTGATGGTGCCAGGACCGGCCTTGGTCAGGAGCATGTCCGCGGCAGCCATGAAGGCCGGCATTTCACGGGTGAAACCGTAGATGTGGGCCGGCATGTTCCAGTCGAGGGCTTCGAGATCAGCCTTCAGCTCGGCATTGCGGCCGCAGATCACGACCAGGCTCGCGGGCAGGTTCGCCTCATTGATGGCCTTGGCCACCCGCTTGAGCGGGCCCATCCCGTCCCCGCCGCCGACCAGCAGGATGACCGGTAGATCGCGTCGCCAGCCCTGCGCGTCGCGGAATTCCATCGGGTCGCCCACCGGACGACAGAACCTGTCGGCGACCGGCAAGCCGATCACGCGCAGGTTCCCTTCGGGCACCCCGAAGTGGATGCCCCGCTCCTTGGCTTGCTCGGTCGGGACCACGACGAGGTCGGCCCGGCGGTCGTACCAGAAGGCGTGGGTGGTGACCATGTCGGTGACCACCGTGATGAACGGACGCGGGGCCTCCCGCATGGCGCGCATCAAGGTGGTGTTCACCAGCGGGTGCACCGACACGATGAGGTCGGCAGGGTTCTCTCGCACCAAACGGCGCGCGGCCTTGCGCAGGTACGGGTAGCTGAGCGTGTTGAGCATCCGCGTGCGACTCCGGCTGTTGGAGGCGTTGTAGCTGAACCCCCAGGCCTTGGGCATCCGGGAGATCGGCGGATAGATCTCCGGCGCCCGGTTCAACGGTCGCGGGTAGTAGTCGACGAGGAAGTCGACCATAGCGGCGTCGAAGACGCCCGGGAACTCCAGTTCCAGGGCTTCGATCATCGCCTCTGTCGCGGAACGGTGCCCACCCCCGGTGTCGGAGAACAGGAACAGAACCTTCTTGCTGTGCTGCCCGGTGAAAGGGGCCTGATGAGTCATCCAGATCCTCGGTCGGCGCGCTGGTCAGTTGAGCACAGCATCGCACGATCCAGCCCGCAGGTGCGCGGCGGCGCCCGAATCTCAGGGGAGTAGCGCGAGCAGGGCCTCCGGCTTGCGGCGGAAGGTCTCCACGCTCTGCTGGCCTGAGCTGAGCGCCTCAAGGGTTTCCGTGAGGACGGCATTCACGGGGGTCGGCACCCCGCGCTCGGCGCCGACCCGGGCCACCGCGCCGTTCAGGTAGCGGACTTCGGTCCGGCCACGGCCGGAATGCAGATCGATGTGGAAGGACGGCATCTTGTCGCCGCGTCCGCTGCCGAGCGCCTTCGTGAGAGCGGGCTGGGCGATGAAGCGCGGCAGCCGTTGGGCGGCGAAGGCCAGCAATCGGACCGGCGTCCCCGGCAGGTCGACGGGCCGGTAGCCCAGCGCGCGCATCACCGCCAGGCATTCGCGCAGCACTGCGACCTCGACCTCGTAGAGCCGGCGGTCGGCGAACAGCTTCCCAACCGGAAGATCGAGGATGGCCGAGGTGGCGTTGCCGGTGAGGTTGGTCAGCAGCTTCGACCACTTCATCGGACCCGCGCTGGGGTACCCGCGCGCTACCAGTTGGGCGTCGTTGAGCGCGGAGATCAGGCGTCCGGCGAGCGGATGGTCGAGCGCGATGCCGATACCCCGGAGCTTCTCCTCGACGACTTCGCCGACCCCGGGCTTGCCAACCGCCGTGGTGACCGTGCCGGTGATCACGTTGGCGGCCCCCAGCGCGGCGGCGATGGTGGGTTCGTTGTCGACGCCGTTCTGCAAGGACAGGATCGGCGGCACCGCCGCACCGGTCGCGATCAGCTGATCGAGGGCGGCCGCGGTGTCGAACGACTTCAACGCGAAGACGCCGACGTCGTAGGGCCCCGCAGCCAACGCCTCGGCGGCCGACGTGAACAGCTCGAAGTCGCGGACGGTCGTCGCCTTGCCACCGCGGTGCAACACCAGGCCTGTGGTTCTGATGGTGTCGCCCGCTGCTGGCTGCTCGATGAAGGTCACCCGATGCCCGGCGGCGGCCAGCGAGCCACCCACGTAGGTGCCGATCGCGCCAGCACCAAGGAACAGGAACTTCATGGCCGTCCGCCTTTCGTGGGGTGGGTTGCTCCAGCGAAGCCTAACCGCCCAGCGCTTCCTTCACGCTGCCCTGACAAGTCGGCTGAACACCAACTCGGCGCCTGACCAGTTCTGCTCAGCCTCGGACTGGTGCTTGTGCTGGGACTGGTGCTTGTGCTGGGACTGGGGCTGGGGCTGGGGCTGGGGCTGGGGCTGGGGCTGGGCCTGGGACTCCACCGCCTCTACCCCCGGCGACTGAGGCGCCCGACTTCGGTACCGGTGTCCAGTCGGTGTCTCCACCAGGACGGTCTGTGCGCCTTCCGGCCCGGGACTGGCCCGCCACCCCG
>JBAVKY010000370.1:0-4705 GCA_049688555.1 Propionicimonas sp. | reverse complement strand
TCAGCGCACCGACCCAGTGGGTCAGGTCGATGATCTGCTGACCGGCGATGCCGGGGAAGAAGTACTTGTTGCCGCCGGAGAAGCCGACCACCTCGTGCGGGAAGACCGGACCGATCACCAACACCACGTCGTGGTCCACCACGGCCCGGTTCAAGGCCACCTCGGCGGGGACGGCCAGCAGACCGCCGCTCAGGTCTGAGACCCGTTCGGCGCTGATGGTGCCGAGGGTGACGAAGGTCTCCGGCTTCGACCACTCATGGTTGATCACGGTCATCCCCGGGTAGGTGCCCTCCAGCCCGCCCTCGCCGTAACCGAGGTGCTTGGCCAGGGCCTCGTCCGTCATCCCGATATGCGTGCCTAGGGCGATCACCGCGGTCATCTTGGTCACTCGACCGGCCAAAGCCTCATGGACACAGCGCATCAGCAGCGGGAGCGGGCTGGAGCGAGTGCCGTCGGGGATCACCAGGCACACGCTCTTGCCGTCCACGTCGACAGCGGCGAGTTGCTCGGCGATGAACTGGCGAACCTGGTCGGTGGTCAGGGTCTGCTCAGGCCCGCCGATGAGGGCCGCCTCGGCTGCCAGGGCAGCGACGATTTCCCGATTGTTGGTCATGCACAAACAGTGCCCCTCGCTGGCCCGGACGGCAACCGGCCGAGGCAACACCCGGCAACGCGTTCCCAATGACCAGGCCCCGGACGCCTCCGCGTGCCCACGCACCACCTGCGCGGGGCCCGGGATGATGTCGGCCGGTGGCGTCGTAGCCATCCGGTCAAGAAACCCGAGGAATCTCCACGGCTCAGGCTGGTGGCTCGTAGTGTGGAACCATCTCGCGCCGCACCATTGGGGACGAGCGCGACGGTCGCGAAACGGCGTGGAGGTCTGCATGAGCAAGCGCGGAACAGGCCAGTTGAGTAACGGCAGGGTCGTCTCGTACGCCTTGGGTGACGTGGCCAACAACCTGGCCTTCCAAATGACGTCGATGTTCTTGATGGTCTACATGACCGACATCGTCGGCATACCGGCGGCGTTGGCGGGCACGATCTACGCCGTCACCAAGATCTGGGCGGGTGCCGCCGACCTGATCGCCGGCAACACCGTCGACAAGGCGAACACTCGCTGGGGACGGTTGCGCCCGTGGATCCTGTGGGGTTCCACTCCGCTGGCGATCACGCTGGTGGCGCTGTTCAGCACTCCGGCGGGGCTCACCCCCACGCAGGCATTCGCCTGGGTCCTGCTGGTCGACTGCCTCTTCCAGCTGTTCTACTCCTTCGTCAACATCCCCTACGGATCGCTGGCCGCGGCGATGACCCAGGACTCCCTGGATCGATCCCGGCTGTCCGGCGCCCGGTCCATCGCCTCCGCTGTCACCGGCGTAGCGCTGTCGGCCATCATCTCGCCCCAGTTCCAGGGCATCGCTTCGAAACCGATCGAGCAAGTGCGCTGGCAGTTCACCGTGACCACCGCGATCCTGGGCGCGTTGGCGATCGTCTTGTACCTGGTGTGCTTCGCCAACACCCGCGAGGTCGTTCCCCGCAGCCCGGGCAAGGTCAAGCTGTCCAACACGATGAAGATGGTCCGCCAGAACCGTCCGCTGCTCACCCTGTGCCTCGGGGCCTTTTTCCTGTTGGGCGCCATGTTCACCATGAACGCAGTGGCCCTGTACTACACCCGCGCTGTCCTCGGGAACGCCAGCTACTTCACCTTCCTGATGCTCGCGCAGACCGTGGGCACCATCATGGCGGCGTCCTTCGTCCCGACGATCACCGTCAAGCTGGGCAAGCGCAAGGGGTACGTCAGCTTCGCCTTCGTGGCCGTCCTGGGCTACGTCCTCGCCGCGGTCGTCCCGCAAGGGGGTCAAGCACTGATCGTCGGCCTGATCGCCTGGTTCGTGTTCGGTATCGGCTCGGGCGGCACCAACGCGTTGATGTTCTCGATGCAGGCCGACACCGTGGACTACGGCGAATGGAAGACCGGCACCCGCTCCGAAGGAGGCAGCTACTCGATCCTGTCGATGATCCGCAAGAGCGGCCAGGGCCTGGGCGGTGCCGTCGGCGGCATGGTGATCTCCGCGTTCGGCTACAACCCCAAGGCTGCCGAGCAGACGGCTGAGGCCCTGCAGGGTCTCCGGGTGGCCACCGGCTGGATCCCGGCCGCCCTGGGCTTGGTCGCCGCTGCTGTCATGTGGTTCTACTCGCTCACCGAAGCGGAACACCGTGCCCTGGTGATCGACTTGGCCGACCGTCGCGAAAGCGCTGCCAAGCCCGCCGTTGCCGTCGACCAGCCGGTCATCACGTTCTTCGAGCAGTACGGATCGGGCGCCGACCACATCGCCCGCAAGGTCGCCGAACGGTTCGGGGTGCCCTACCTCACCCAAGCCTTCACTTCCGAGCAACTGGAGACTGCCGGCGCTGAGCTCGTCAGCGAAGAGACGGCGCTGGGCAAGTTCATGCGCAACTTGACCTTCACCAGCACCACGGACGCGGACATCGCTCGCGGCGATCACGCCCGTGCCGATCACGAGCTGGCCATCGAAAACTCCAACACCGTGCTCGACGCGGTGAAGGACAAGGGCGGGGTCATTCTCGGCCGGAACGCCACCTTCGTCCTGGCACAGCAGCCGCGCGCCTTGCACGTCCGCTTGACCGCACCGGTGGCGATCCGCGTGGCGCGCGCCGCCGAGCTGGACGGGATCAGCGCCGACGTCGCCGCCAGGCGTTTGGAGCGCGAAGACGTGATCCGGGTCGAGATGTCGGAACGGCTCTACAGCTGGGATCCGTCCGACGACGCCTACTACGACCTGATCGTGAACACCGGAACGTACTCCCTCGATGAGGCCGTCGAGCTGATCGTCAGTGCCTACCGGGTGAAGCACCCGGTCTGATCGGGGCCAGGAAGAACCCCGACGACCGGCGCCGTCAGGGTTCTTCATGGGCGACATTCTGATCTTGAGGGTGCGATGATCTGGGCGCCGCCAATCGGCACGCCCCCCCGTAACCTGTCTCGCACGGTCGCGCTGGGCGACGGATCCAGGCAACTCACGGCAACGCGTTCCCTCCAGCCAGCGGCACAGACCACGATGGGCCCATGGCTCGACTCGACCTCCATCCCGACCGGATGCTCCCCGCGGATCCAACCCTCCGCCCCATCGCCCGCGAGATCTACCAGGGGGTCCGCGAGCTGCCCATCATCTCTCCCCACGGCCACGTGCCGCCGCAGTGGCTGGCCGACGACGTGCCGTTCGGTGACCCGACCTCGCTGCTGATCACCCCCGACCATTACATCAACCGGATGCTGCACGCCAATGGCGTCGAGCTGGCCGACCTGGGGGTCGGGGAGACCGAGTTCAGCCCCGAACGGTCCCGGGAGGCTTTCCGCCTGCTGTGCTCACACTGGAAGGCCTATCGCGGCACTCCGGTGAAGTTCTGGTTCGAGTCCGAACTCGCCGACATCTTCGGTATCGACGTGACCCCGTCGGCGGAGACCGCGGACGAAATCTACGACAGCATCGCCGCCCAGCTGGCCACCCCAGCCTTCCGGCCGCGCGCGCTCTACGAGCGGTTCAACATCGAGTTCATCGCCACCACCGACGACCCGTGCGACGACCTGGCCCACCACGCCAAGCTGACCGCCGACCCCACCTGGACGGGGCAGGTGGCGCCCACCTTCCGTCCGGACAAATACCTGGAGCCCGCGACCCCCGGCTGGAACGAGCTGGTCGACCGGCTCGGCGAGGTCAGTGGCGTCGACACCGGCAGCTACGCCGGCTGGGTGGCCGCGATGGAGAACCGGCGCGGCTTCTTCAAGGCCCACGGGGCCGTGTCCACCGACCATTCCCACCGCGACGCCCGGGTCGAACCGATCAGCGACGACGAGGCAGAGCGGCTCTACCAGCTCGCCCGCGCCAACCGGATCACCGCCGCCGAAGCCGACACCCTGCGCCGCAACTTCATGTTCGCCCAGGCGCGGATGGCCGCCGACGACGGCCTGGTGATGACCATGCACCCGGCCGTGTTCCGCAACCACCATCCGGGCACCTTCGAGCGCTTTGGCGCCGACGTCGGCTGTGACATCCCGATGGGGGTCGAGTTCACCAAAGCCGTCCAGCCGATGCTGGCCGCCTTCGGCACCTCCCCCTACTTCCAAGTCGTGTTCTTCACCATGGACGAGACGGTGTACTCCCGCGAACTGGCCCCGCTGGCCGGCTTCTACCCCTCGGTGTACGTCGGCGTGCCCTGGTGGTTCATCGACGCCCCCGACGCGATGGCCCGCTTCCGGGGCGCCGTCACCGAGGCGGCCGGGTTCGGCCGCACCTCCGGGTTCATCGACGACACCCGCGCCTACCTCTCCATTCCCGCCCGGCACGACCTGAGCCGGCGCATCGACTCCGGCTACCTCGCCAAGCTCGTCGGCGAGCACCGACTGACCCTCGACGAAGCACTCGAAACCGCCACCGATCTGGTGGTCGGCAATCCCCGAAAGGCATTCAAGCTATGACCGCAGAGACCCTCTCCCGAGCGGCTGGCCACGGCCGTCCGGCCGCACCGGTACGCATCGTCCACCTGGGCGTCGGCAACTTCTTCCGCGCCCACCAGGCCTGGTACACCGACCAGGCCCCAGACGCGGCCGAGTGGGGCATCGCCGCCTTCACCGGACGGTCGGCCGCGATGGCCGAGGCGCTGGCACCCCAGGGTGGCCTGTACACGC
>JBAVKY010000369.1:0-12861 GCA_049688555.1 Propionicimonas sp. | reverse complement strand
CTCGATGCGTTCCTGCTGGTCTTTCGGTGCCGGCAGAAGCCCAGGGTTGACGAGACAGGACTCGGCGACACCTCGGCCCTGCCCCGACGCCCCCGCAGGAACCAGCCGAAGCGCCCCCCGGACCGACCGATAGACTCAGGCAAGGTCCCTGTTCAAGGAGTTCCACATGGCCATCCCGTCCTTCGTCGACCGCGCCACGCTGCGCGTCGCAGCAGGGAACGGCGGGCACGGCTGTGCGTCCGTCCACCGTGAGAAGTTCAAGCCCCTCGGGGGACCGGACGGCGGCAACGGCGGCAATGGAGGCTCGGTCATCATCAGGGTGGACCCCAACCTGACCACCTTGGTGGAATACCACCGGCAGTCACAGCGCAAGGCCTCCAACGGGCAACCTGGCCGCGGCGACATGAACAACGGAGCCAAGGGCGAGGACGTCGTGCTGCTGGTTCCCGACGGGACGGTGGTCAGCGACGTGGACACCGGCGAGGTGCTGGCCGATCTGGTGGGAGCCGAGGCCGACCTTGTGGTGGCTGCCGGGGGCCGTGGCGGCCTCGGCAACGCGGCTCTCGCCTCGAGCGCACGCAAGGCGCCAGGCTTCGCCCTGCTAGGCGAAGACGGCGAGAGCCGGACCATCACCCTCGAACTCAAGGTGGTCGCAGACGTGGGGCTCGTGGGCTTTCCCAGTGCCGGCAAGTCATCGTTGATCGCGGCCATCTCCCGCGCGCGTCCGAAGATCGCCGACTACCCCTTTACGACGCTGGTGCCCAACCTCGGGGTCGTGGTTGCCGGGGAGACGACCTACACCGTGGCCGATGTGCCCGGGCTGATCGAAGGCGCGAGCGAAGGACGCGGCCTGGGCCACGACTTCCTGCGCCACATCGAGCGTTGCCAGGCGATCGTCCACGTCATCGACGCTGCGACGTACGAGCCCGGACGGGACCCCGTCAGCGACCTCGACGTGATCGAGGCCGAGTTGGCCGCCCACGGCGGACTGGAGGACCGGCCGAGGCTTGTCGTCCTGAACAAGGTGGATATTCCAGACGCCGCAGAACTTGCCGAACTGGTGACTCCCGACCTGGCTGCGCGCGGCCTGCGGGTGTTCGCCGTCTCGGCGAAGACGGGCCAGGGGTTGTCGGCACTCACCTTCGCGCTCGCCGAGTTGGTTGAGCAGAGTCGCGCCGAAGCCCCCAAGCAGCCTGCCCGCCGCATCGTCATCCGTCCGGAACCAGCGGCCGGAGGCCAGGAGTTCACCATCGCCCGCCAAGGTGATGGTGAAGGTGGATTCGTCTGGCGGGTGCGGGGAACCAAACCCGAACGCTGGGTGCGCCAGACCGACTTCAACAACGCCGAGGCGGTGGGTTACCTCGCGGATCGATTCGCACGACTCGGGATCGAAGAGGAGCTGCTCGCTCTGGGCGCGTTGGCCGGTGACGCCGTCGCGATCGGTGGTGATGCGCCAGTGGTCTTCGACTTCGCTCCCCAGATCGAGATCGGTGCCGAGATCCTGTCCCGCCGCGGCGAGGACCAGCGATTGCAGGCGCCGCGCCCGGCCGCCCAGCGACGCCGGATCAAGGACGCCGAGTACCACGCCGAGAAGATGACCCGGGTGGCCGCCGAAGGGCTGGACGATGATCCGGACGCCCAGCGGTGAGCGACCCGGAGCCGATGACCGACACCATGACTGACGGCGGCGCCCCAGACGTGGGGGGTGACACCCCGCTGCGTCCGCAGCTCACCGGCGCCCGCCGAATCGTCGTCAAGGTTGGTTCCTCGTCGCTGACCGACCGCGGGGGAGCGCTGGATCCGGCGAAGCTTGACCGGCTCGTCGAGGCCCTGGCCACGGTCCGGGCACGTGGTCAGGTGGTCGTGCTCGTCTCCTCTGGGGCCATGGCGTCCGGCATGGCACCGCTCGGGATGAAGCACCGTCCTCGCGACCTGGCCTCGAAGCAGGCTGCGGCCTCAGTGGGCCAGAGTCTGCTGGTGGGCCGCTACGGCTCCCTGTTCGCGCGGCACGCCTTGACGGTGGGGCAGGTGCTGCTGACGGTCGAGGACGTCGCCCGCCGGGATCATTACCGCAACGCCCTCCGGACGTTCAATCGGCTGATCGAGCTCGGTGTCGTGCCGATCGTGAACGAGAACGACACGGTGGCCACCCACGAGATCCGGTTCGGTGACAATGACCGACTGGCGGCCCTCGTGGCCCACCTGGTGGGGGCGGATGTCCTGGTGCTGCTCAGCGATGTCGACTCGCTCTATACCTCGCATCCGAGCGACCCGGCCGCGAGCCGGATCATCGAGGTGGCCGACCTTGACGAGCTTGAGGTGGACACCTCCCGCCGTGGCGCGGACGTGGGGACTGGCGGCATGGAAACCAAGCTGCAAGCCGCGCGGATCGCGACTTCCTCCGGCATCCCCGTGGTGCTGGCTGCGGCGGCGGACGTCGACCGCGCCCTAGCCGGCGAGGCGGTGGGGACCCTCTTCCAGGCCACCGGCAAGCGGCGCGCGCGGCGACTGATGTGGCTCGCCTACGCCTCGCAGACCCAAGGCGAATTGGTCCTCGACGCCGGTGCCGTCCGGGCGGTGGTGGAGCGCAAGGCGTCCCTACTTCCGGCGGGAATCGTCGCGGTCAGGGGGACGTTCGTCGCCGGTGATCCCGTCCGGATGGTCACCGAGGAGGGCAGCATCGTGGCCCGTGGGCTGGTGAACTACGACTCCGCCGAGTTGCCGGCCATGATCGGACGTGGGACGTACGAGCTGGCCGCAGAGCTCGGCCCACAATTCGATCGCGAGGTCATCCATCGCGATGACCTGGTGCTGAAACCGAGACGGGCCAAGCCGTGAGCACGGTTGAGATCGTCGGCTGGCTGGGGGCGTTGACGGCCACCCTGCTCGGAATGCCGCAGGCGTGGCGGTTGATCCGGACCCGAAACATTGAAGGGCTCTCGCTGGTCGCCTGGCAGGCGAACCTCGTCATCAACATCGGGTGGACGGCGCATGGCATCGTCATCAACCAGTGGAACATGATCATCCCCAACGCGCTGGCGATGAGCGCGACGTTGCCGATTCTGATCCTCATGCAGCGAGAACTCGGGTTGAGCCTGTTCCGGGTGCTGCTGCCGGGGGTTCTGGGCGGTGCCGCCATGATCGTGGTCGATCTCCTGGCCGGCTCCGCCGCCTACGGCGCGGTTGCGCTGATCCCGGCGTTACTCGCCAATGCCGGGCAGAGTGTGGCGCTGGTTCGCTCCCCGCGGGTCGTGGGGGTCTCCCCGGGGTTCCTGGTCACGCAGGTGATCAACCAGCTGGTCTGGCTGATCTGGGCCGTGCTGTTGCCGGATACGGGAACCCAGATCGCGGCGATCGTCACGGGATGCGTCGCGGTGTTCAACCTGGCCTGGTGGCTGCTGCGACAATTCGGCCTGCGCGCGTTCGCGGTCCGGGAGCCGACGGCGGACCCTGACGCGGCCCCGATATCCTTCGACACATGACCTTTCTGGACCAGGCTGCGGTGGCCAAGCAGGCCTCCCTGTCGCTCGCGACCTTGAACCGTGCCGCCAAGGACGAGGCGCTGCTCGCCATGGCCGAAGCCCTCGCCGCCGCTGAGCCGGCCGTGTTGGCCGCCAACCAACTCGATGTCGAAGCCGCGCGCGAAGCGGGGACGGGTGAGGCGATGATCGACCGTCTCGCGCTATCGGCGTCGCGCGTCGCCGGGATGGCCGACGGCCTGCGCGCTCTGGCCGGGCTGCCGGACCCTGTCGGCGACGTGGTGCGCGGCTGGACGAACCCCAACGGGGTTCGGGTGCGACAGGTTCGGGTGCCGTTGGGGGTGGTGGGGATCATCTACGAAGCCCGTCCGAATGTCACGGCCGACGCAGGGGGAATCTGTCTCAAGTCCGGAAATGCCGCTCTGCTGCGCGGGTCATCGTCGGCGATCAACTCCAACCGGGCCATCGTCGCAGCCCTCCAGGCTGGGCTGGCGGCCACCGGACTGCCGCCGGGGAGTGTCCAGCTCGTCGAGGGAGACCGCTCCGTCACCGACGAGATGATGGCCGCGCGTGGCTACCTCGATGTGCTCATCCCTCGCGGGGGAGCGGGGCTGATCAACGCGGTCGTCAACGGCTCGAAGGTGCCGGTCATCGAGACCGGGACGGGCAACTGCCATCTGTTCGTCGACGCCAGCGCTGATCAGGATCAGGCGCTGGCCATTCTGCTCAACGCCAAGACCCAGCGCCCGTCCGTCTGCAACGCCGTCGAGACGCTGCTGGTCCATGGCGAGATCGCCGACAGCTTCCTGCCCAGGGCGCTGGTGGCAATGGCCGAGGCGGGGGTGACCGTCCACGGCACACCGGCCGTGATGGCCTACTCCGACGCGGTCGTCCCAGCCGAGCCTGACGAGTTCGATTCCGAGTACCTCTCCCTCGATCTCGCCGTGGACGTCGTCGATTCGGTGACGGCTGCCATCGACCACATTCGGCGCCACACGACCGGTCACTCAGAAACCATCGTCACCGAAGACCGTCGCTCCGCTGAGCAGTTCGTGTCGCAGGTGGACGCCGCAGCCGTGCTGGTCAATGCGTCCTCGCGGTTCGTTGACGGCGGAGAGTTTGGCTTCGGGGCCGAAATCGGCATTTCCACCCAGAAGCTGCACGCTCGGGGACCCATGGGCCTGATCGAGATGACGTCGACCAAGTACATCGTCGAGGGAGCCGGCCAGGTTCGCCCCTGAGCGCCTGGTGGGCGCCGCCGCATGGCCATCCCACCGGGCGCGACGAGCGAGCCGTCTGCGGTTCTGTCGCGGAGGTTCGCTTCGGCCTAGACTCCCCGCATGCAGACGTTCCTTGAGGTGGTCCCGGTCGACCTGACAGCGCCAGCCGTCGTGGGGGTGCTTTTCTTCGGCCTCCTGGCGGTCGGTCTGGGTTTCGTTCGGCAGGTGGGCAAGATGCGACCCCATGCCAAGAGCACGAATGACTGATACCCCCCTGGTTTGGCCTGAGGAGCGGACCCGACGGCTGCGGGTCGGCGTGATGGGCGGCACCTTCGACCCGATCCACCATGGCCACCTGGTCGCGGCCAGCGAAGTGCAGGCACGCTTCCACCTCGACGAGGTGATGTTCGTCCCCACCGGCCGGCCGTGGCAGAAGTCGGACCGCCAGGTCTCCCAGGCCGAAGACCGCTACTTGATGACCACCATCGCCACGGCGTCGAACCCGCGGTTCTCGGTCAGCCGGGTCGACATCCAGCGGCCCGGCGATACCTACACCGTCGACACGCTGCGGGACATCCGGGCCCAACGCGGGGACTCGGTGGATCTCTTCTTCATCACCGGCGCGGACGCTCTGAGCCAGATCCTCACCTGGCGAGGAGCTGACGAGTTGTTCGACCTTGCCCACTTCGTCGGGGTGTCTCGCCCTGGGGTGCCGCTCGGGGACCGCGACATCGCCCACCTTCCGGCCGGCAAGGTGGATCTGCTCGAAGTGCCAGCGCTGTCGATCTCGTCCACAGCCTGCCGGACGCGCGTCGCCGAGGGGCTGCCGATCTGGTACCTGGTGCCGGACGGTATCGTGCAGTACATCGCCAAGCGCGGGCTTTACCGCCACACCCGAGGAGCTGCATGACCGCCACCGACCACGCCATCGAGATCGCCCGACTGGCCGCCCTGGCCGCTTTGGACAAGCTTGCACAGGATCCTGTGGCGTTTGACGTGTCGGATCGGCTGGCCATCACCGACGTCTTCTTGATCGTCAACGCCAGCAACGAGCGCCAGGTCGGCGCGGTCGTGGACGGCATCGAAGAGGCCCTTCTCAAGCACGGGATCAAGACCGTCCGGCGTGAGGGCGACCGGGAGAACCGCTGGGTGCTGCTGGATTACCTGGACGCCGTGATCCACGTCCAGCACAGCGAGGAGCGGGCGTTGTACGCGCTGGAGCGGCTCTGGAAGGACTGCCCGCGGATCGACCTCGGGCTCGCTGAGATCGCGACCGCCCACCCGTGAGTTCCGGGCGGGTCCTGCTGATCCGTCACGGCAACACCGAGTGGAACAGCGCCGGTCGCTTTCAGGGCCATGAGGACGTACCGCTGAGTGCGGCCGGGCGTGACCAGGCAGCACGGATGGCCGCTCAGGTGGCCACCTATCACCCCACCCGTCTGCTCAGTTCCGACCTGGGCCGGGCACTGCAGACGGCAGAGCACCTGGCTGCCAGTTGCGGGCTTCCGATTGAAACCGACCCACTGTTGCGCGAAGTCAACGTCGGCTCCTGGGCTGGACTCGACATGGAGACGGTCGGACGGCTCGAGCCCGACTTCTGGCCGGCGCTGCGCGAGGGACGTGACTTCCAGCGCTCACCGGAGGGTGAGACCGCCACCCAGGCCGGCCAGAGGGTGGCCCTGGCGCTGCTGGACCATGTCGAAGCGGAGCCCGCCGACTCGGTGCTGGCCGTCGTTGGCCATGGCCTATCGCTTCGGGTCGCGGCACTGCTCCTGATGGGACTGGATTACTCCCACGCGCGGCGCTTCGGCGGGATGGTGAATTGCGGCTGGATCGACCTGCGTCCGGCCGGTGACTACTGGCGGATGCACGCCTACAACCGGGTGGCTCCCAGTTAGGCCGCTGGCGGTTCAGCAGACGAGCGCTCGAGCCGCGATCTCAACCATCGCCGCGTACGAGGTTTCGCGTTCGTCGGCCGTCATGTCCGCAGTTGGATCCAGCAGGTGGTCGGAGGCGGTCAGCACCGTCAGCGCTTCGCGTCCTTCGGTCAGGGCGACTGCATACAGACCGGCAGCCTCCATCTCGACAGCCAGAGTCCCCAGCCGGGTGAGGGCCGGGATCCAGTCGGGCTGGGAAAAGTAGAAATGATCGCTGCAGTAGGTGGGGCCGACGTGCACTGTCGTCGCGGTCATGCCAGCGGCGGCGTCCACGGCGGCCCGCAGCAGGTTGAACGATGGTGCCAGCGAGAGGCTGATCCCGGGGACCATCAGCGTGGGCACCGAGGAGTTGGTGTGCGCCGCGGTGGAGATAATGACGTCGCGCACCTTCACCGAGTTGAGGATCGCGCCGCAGGTGCCGACTCGGACGATCCGCTGCACGCCGTAGAACCGATACAACTCGGTGGCGTAGATGCTGACGGAGGGAACCCCCATCCCGGAGGCCATCACCGTCACCGGAGTGCCGAGGTAGCGACCTGTGAAAGCCAGAATGCCCCGCACATCGGATACCAGGCTGGCGTCAGTGAGCAGGTCGTCGGCGATGCGCTGGGCTCGTTTCGGATCCCCCGGCATGAGCACCAGCGGTGCGATCTGATCGGCTGCGGCGGCGATGTGCGGTGTGGGCATGGGTGGGACCTCTCTCACTGGGTGCGGTTGCACTCTAGGACAGGGGCAGTACTGTGCGCACGGGGCCGTCCCGGCGACACGAGCTCCGGGATTGGGGCGCGCCGGCAGGGACTTTTCAGTGGGCTGGGTTCCCCTACTCGTCCCGACCCAGCGCTCGCCTCGATCTGGACCACACCTGGCCCTACCGGTGGGACGGCACCCCCGGACAGACCGACCCCGACAATCTGGGACCCCTCGGCCGACGAGTCCACCGGGGGAAAACCCGAGCCGGCTGGCAACTCCGCCAACCCCACCCCGGCCTGTTCACCTGGCGGAGTCCGCTGGGCCGCCACTACCGCATCACCCCCGACCACCCCCTCGCAGCGATCCCGGCCCCCCAAGAGCCAAGAACGAACCACGCGCCCAATTTCCCTATCGGCGCCGGGCTGACTACACTCGGGACTCGTCCTTCGGGTGACCGGGACGGCAAGGGGCTATGGCGCAGTTGGTAGCGCGCTTCCATGGCATGGAAGAGGCCACGGGTTCGAATCCCGTTAGCTCCACTTGCAAAACCCCTAGTCAGACGGGGTTTCAGGCAAATCTAGCGAAGCTCATACGATCCATGTGCGATCAGTTCAGAGCATGCGACTACCACTCGTGCAACCGGTCCAGGTGGCTCGCTGCGCGAAGAACGACGGCCTTCATGGGCCCGTTGAGCGGCACAGGTTGGAGGCGCAGCGGCATTCGTCCGGGATTGGAGGCTGCCGTGTGGGGCCCCGCGAGTCAGGTGGAGAAGGACTGACCGCTGAACTCCCGGTGTCGAACCCTGGGGATCGCAAAGATGCCGGATCCAACGTGGGCGGAGGTACGCCAGCATGCATGCCAAGGCGGTCAGCCGAAGTCGTCGTCGTCGACCAGGCGCACGCTGTCCGGGTGAGTCAAGTCCGATGTCCGGCACCCGGAAGCGGCTCAGGGTGCTGTTGGCGAGGGCGTCGGGGTCGGTGCGCGGCGGGACCGCGGGATGATGTCGAGGACGGCGTTGCCAGTGGCGTCCGTGCCAACGAAGTTGACGGTGAGGGCGGCGTTCCGAAAGACGCGCTCTCCCAGGATCGGGGTGCCACGAGAGACGCTGACCAGGGTGGGCCACGTGTCGGCCGGTTTGAAGGGGTAGCGGATCTGCAGGTTCCCGTCGACCCACGACAGGAACAGGGGCTTCTTGTGGTACGCCCGCCTCAGGATGAGCAGCTTCGGGCCGGGTTCCTGGGGGTCATGAAGGGCGACCTGGAGGGGGGAGTCCGGATGGGGTGCGATTCGCACGATCTCCTCGGCGGTGAGCAGGTGCAGTGTGTCGAGTTCGGGTTCGGTGAATACATCCAGGGTGTGCGCGTAGGACATCAGCGAGGCTTCGTCCGCGGTTGGCTCGACGTCGCAGTGCGCGATCGCGATCGGGTCGTCACACCACGCGGCGCCGGCGTGCTCCAACCCGGCGTCGTGCCCGTACTCGTGGAGCACCGTGTGCAACAGTTCGTTCACACTGTTGAGAGAGCTCCATAGCGCGACCGGCATCTGGTCGGATCCGTCGTAACCGGCCCACGTCTGTTCGTCGTTGTCGGCGCAGTCGAAGGCCTCGACGACAATCACGTTGATGGCGCCTTCCTTGCGGTACGGTCGCGCTGCATCGTCCACCCCTTGGGTGTTGAAGCCGTAGTTGTGATCGATGCAGCCGGGGTCGAGCCGCAAGGTGTTGTGGGCGACCGTGACGCGCACCCAGGCGGGCTTCCAGCGTCCTCCGGTTGCGCCGGTGAAACCCTGCCGGATGGCGTCCAGCAAGACCGGCTCCCGGGACCGAAGCCGGCGCCCCACGGCCTCACGCGCCTTCCTTGGCTCGCGGGGCTGGCCACTTGCCAGGTCGAGGTCGGTGTCGAGGTAGATGAGGTTGATCGGCCGGGTGTCAGCGACCAGGGCGGGAGGGTTCGCGGACGCCACGGCGACCGGCACGCGACTGTCCGTCCGGGTGCCGTCGCCCAGTTGGCCGGAGTCGTTGGCACCCCAGCAGGTGACCCCGGCGGCGGTCACCGCGCAGGTGTGCCTGCCGCCGGCGGCGATGGTCGACACCTCCGACGGGAGCCCCACGACGTTCACGGGGAGAACGCTGCTCGCGGTGGTGCCGTCACCGAGCTGGCCAGAGCCGTTGTCTCCCCAGCACATAACGGCGCCGGCCCTCGTGATGGCGCATGAGTGACTCTTCCCGGCCGATACCGCCACGGTCCCAGGCGCGAGCCCGACCACCTCGACCGGGACCCGCGAGTTGATCGCCGCACGCACCCCCAGCTGGCCCTGACGGCCCGAGCCCCAGCAGCGGACCTTGCCGGTTTCGGTGATGGCGCAGGTGTGTGAGCCCCCGGCAGAGAGGGCCGTCACGCCCGAGGAGAGCCCCCTCACGGCCACGGGCGACCTGCTGTCCTTCTCCTTCCGATTGCCCAGCTGGCCTTCGCTGTTGTCCCCCCAACACACGACGCCGCCAGCCCGGGTGAGCGCGCAGTTGTGGCTCATCCCGCTGGAGACTGCCCTGATCGGGCCCGGCAACCCGTCCACGGCAACCGGCGCTGGTCGAGTCGTCAAGGTCCCGTCACCGAGCTGCCCGTCGGCGTTGTCCCCCCAGCACTTCACCCCGCCGGATCTCGTCACGGCGCACTGGTGCATCCCGCCCACCGACACGGCGGTGATCCTGGACGCCGCTCCCGTCACGTCGGCCGGTCCCGCACCGTTCTCGGCGCCCCCCCTGATGCCCCAGCAACGGACGCCGCCAGCAGCGGTGATCATGCAGCTGCCCGAGTCGCCGGCGGAGATGGACGCGTTCCCGGCATCGGATTCGAGGATGTCCGTCGGTCGGCGGATGTCGAGAGTGATGCTGCCGTTACCCACCTGCCCCGAAAAGTTGCCGCCCCAGCATCGCGCCCTGCCGGTCGACGTCAGGGTGCAGGAGTGGGAGGCGCCGGCGGCGAGCTCCTTTGGGCCCTCGGGCAACGCCGCTTGCCCCTGTGCCGTGGAGGGAGCGCCTGTGGGCAGCCGTCCGTACGACATGCAGGACGCGGTCCCGAGGATTACCGCAGCCGCCACAGCCGCCACCATCGGCCACCGGCGTCGTCCTCGCGGAACCGACGCCGGCGAGCCCGCATCCTCTTCTGCCATCGAGTCCCCCTAGGGCAGCCTAGGACCGGATTGCCGCTCTGCGGGCGCTTTCAGTGACCCGTCAGCTCCGGTTTCCTGAGCAGCGCGAGCCAGGGCGTCCCGGAAGTCCGGTCGGCGGCACTACTGCAGTCGGCAGAAGGCGTCGACATTGGTGGTTTGTCCGGAGACGATGAGTTCGTCGCCGCGGTGGATCACCGTCTCGGGAACGGCGTAGATGAAGTCCTGATTGATCCGCTTCACCCCCACGACGGTGACGTTGTTCACGGTGCGGACGACTGACTCCCGCAACGGCTTGTCCCACGTGATGCGGGGCGCCTTGGTGCGGGCCATGGCGAAGCCGTCCTCGAACTCGAAGTAATCGATCATGTAGCCCGACACCGCGTGGGCCACGCGTCGGCCGGTCGAGGCTTCGGAGTAGACCACGTGGTGGGCGCCGATGCGTTCCAAGATCGCGCCGTGCGCCTTGGTAGCCGCCCGCGCCCAGATTTCCCTGACCCCAGCTTCGGACAGGGCCAGAACGGTCATGATCGACAGTTCCACCTTGCTCAGTGCGACGACCGCCTTGCGGATCTGCTTGATTCCGATCTGTTCCAGTGCCTCCCGGTCGGACGGGTCCATCTCGATCACGTGGGTGAAATCATCGGCATAGTGCACGGCCTGGAGGTGGTCGTCGGTGATGGCGATGATCGGTACGTGCATTTCCGTGAGCGCCCGGGCGACCGCCGAGCCGAACAGGCCCAATCCGACCACCAGGACTGTTTCTTCGCTGATCTTGCGACCGCGTGATCTACCCAACAATTGGCTGCTCCTCTGGTAGTAGGTAACGGCGGTGCCGGGCTCGGACGGCGAGCGCGGTTGCCACGGAGATGGTGCCCACTCGTCCCACGTACATGAGGGCCATGAGGACGACTAGGGCGGGAGGCGAGAGCTTCGGGGTGATGCCGGTGGTCAGCCCCACGGTGCCAAAGGCCGAAATGGTCTCGAAGAGCGCCTGCTGGAAGGTGAAGCGGTGGTCGGCGACGAGGAACAGGGTGGCCAACCCCACGGCGAGGCCTCCGAGCAGGACGATCGCCATCGCCGAGCGCTGCACGGACTTGGGGATGCCCCGATGGGCGACGACCACCTGATCCTCGCCGCGCAGCTCGGCAAGGACGGTGGCGATAATGATCCCGACGGTGCCGACCTTGACGCCTCCTGCGGTGCCGGCGGAGCCGCCGCCGATGAACATCAGCACGTAGGACAGGCCGAGCGTGGATTCGCTCGCGACCCCGTAGTCGATGCTGTTGAATCCGGCCGTCCGCGGGAAGACGGTCCCGGCGAGTGAGGCGAGCAGCTTGCCGCCGAACGGCAGCGGCCCCAAGGTGCGGGGATTGTTCCATTCGAACACGGCGAAAGCCAGGAACCCCACCACGAGAAGGATCAGGCTCCCGTAGATCGTCATGCGGGCATGCGCTGACCAGTAGGACGCACGTCGCGTCCGCCATCGACGGCTGAGCTCGAACAGGACGGGGAAACCGACCCCGCCCAGGATGATCGCCGCGCAAATGGGAAGGATGATGAAGGGATCACCGACGAAGCCGATCAGGTTATCGCTGAACAGTGCGAAGCCGGCGTTGTTGAACGCGGAGATGGCGTGGAAGACGCCGTACCAGACGGCGGTGCCCCAGTCGTCGGTGGAGCGGCGGAAGGCGAGGGTCAGCACGGCGGCGGTCACCGCCTCCGCTCCCAACATGACCAGGCCGATCCGGGCGGGCAGCCGGAGGGTGTCCGAAAGATTCCGCTGATGGAGTTCCTGGCTAGCCAGCAGCGAGCCCTGCAGGGAAACCCGGCCGGTGGCGATCAAGGTGAGGAAGCTGGCGACGGTGACGATGCCGAACCCGCCGATCTGGATGAGAGTCATGATGACCACCTGCCCGAAGGGGCTCCAGAAGGTTCGAGTGTCGACGGTGGTCAGTCCAGTGATGCAGAGGGCTGAGGTCGCGGTGAAGGCCGCATCGATCAACGCCGGAGGTTGCCGGCTGTTCGTCGCGGCGGGGAGCATGAGCAAGGCGGTGCCAGCCGCGATAGCGGCGAGATAGGCCGCGGGGATTGCCCGTGCCTGGTGACCTAACCATTGAGCCAGCCACACAGCTTGATGATAGGTCACCCCCCGGTGGACGGGGCAGGGCGCTTTGGATTCCTACCCGGGAGGAGCCGAGGTCAGCTTGAGGGGGACTCCGAGGCTTGACTGCTCTGGGTGGTGGCGGATTCGCTGGATCCAGTGCTGGGCGTCTGTTCAGCGGGGGGGCTGCTGGGGCTCGACGGAGGGGTCGGGTCCGGAGACTCGGTTGTGACTCGCGGCGATGGGGTACTGGACGAGGGTGACAA